>NZ_JBSGZD010000155.1:0-17959 GCF_053610825.1 Streptomyces sp. NPDC054863
GGTGTGCACCGGGGCCCCTCGCGTCCTGCTGAAGGTGCTCAGGCCCAGAGCTGGCCGTGCAGCGTCTCGATGGCGGCTTCCGTCGTCGGGGCCGTGTAGACGCCCGTCGAGAGGTACTTCCAGCCGCCGTCGGCGACGACGAAGACGATGTCGGCGGACTCCCCCGCCTTGACGGCCTTCTTCCCCACGCCGATCGCGGCGTGCAGGGCGGCGCCGGTGGAGACGCCCGCGAAGATGCCCTCCTGCTGGAGGAGTTCGCGGGTGCGGGTGACCGCGTCGGCGGAGCCCACGGAGAAGCGGGTGGTGAGGACGGAGGCGTCGTACAGCTCGGGGACGAAGCCCTCGTCGAGGTTGCGCAGGCCGTAGACGAGGTCGTCGTAGCGCGGCTCGGCGGCGACGATCTTGACGTCCGGCTTGTTCTCGCGGAGGTAGCGGCCGACGCCCATGAGGGTGCCGGTGGTGCCCAGGCCCGCGACGAAATGGGTGATCGAGGGGAGGTCGGTGAGGATCTCGGGGCCCGTGGTGGCGTAGTGGGCGCCCGCGTTGTCCGGGTTGCCGTACTGGTAGAGCATCACCCAGTCCGGGTGCTCGGCGGCGAGCTCCTTGGCGACGCGTACGGCCGTGTTGGAGCCCCCCGCCGCCGGGGAGGGGATGATCTCGGCGCCCCACATGGCGAGCAGCTCGCGGCGTTCCTGCGAGGTGTTCTCGGGCATCACGCAGACGATGCGGTAGCCCTTGAGCTTCGCGGCCATGGCCAGCGAGATGCCGGTGTTGCCGCTGGTGGGTTCCAGGATGGTGCAGCCGGGGGTGAGGCGGCCGTCCTTCTCGGCCTGCTCGACCATGTGGAGCGCGGGGCGGTCCTTGATCGAGCCGGTCGGGTTGCGGTCCTCCAGCTTGGCCCAGATGCGTACGTCGGCGGAGGGCGAGAGCCTGGGCAGGCGTACGAGCGGGGTGTTGCCGACGGCGGCCAGCGGGGAGTCGTACCGCATGTCAGCGGGAGCCGCCCGCGACGGCGGGCAGGATCGTGACGCTGTCGCCGTCGGTCAGCTTGGTGGTAATGCCGTCGAGGAAGCGGACGTCCTCGTCGTTGAGGTACACGTTCACGAAGCGGCGCAGCTCGCCCTTGTCGACGATGCGCTCCTGGATGCCGGCGTGACGGCTCTCCAGGTCGGCGAAGAGGTCGGCGAGGGTGGCGCCGCTGCCCTCGACGGCCTTCGCGCCGCCGGTGTGGGTGCGGAGGATGGTGGGGATACGGACCTCGATGGCCATGGCGTGGGCTCCAGTCAGGGAGAGCGTGCGTGGGAAGGGCGCGCGGCTGTGCTCCCCCGCGCGAGGGGCGTGCGTCGCTGGCGCGGAGGTACGCGCGTCAGGCCGTACAGATGGCGCTGTCGAGCCTGCACAGGTCGACGTGCAGGCGCGCAACGAGCAGCACGGTGCTGCTCGGCGTCGTCTTCGCTGTCACGTCGTGGGCAACCATGCGGTCATCGTATAGATTCCCGGCCCGATTCCCGGCATGCGATCTCAGTCTTCGGGACGAATGTGTTCGTCAGGTGGACGTCGGGAGGTAGACGACCGTCGGTGCGCCGGTCGTCGGATGCATGCTGACCTCGGCGTTCACCCCGTACACCTGCTTGAGGAGGTCGGGGGTGAGGACCTCTTCCGGGGTGCCGTCGGCGACGATGCGGCCGGCGTTGAGGACGTAGAGGCGGTCGCAGTAGTACGCGGCGAGGTTGAGGTCGTGCAGGGCGAGGAGGTTCGTGGTGCCCAGGTCCCGTATCAGGGAGAGGACTTCGAGCTGGTGGCGGATGTCGAGGTGGTTGGTGGGTTCGTCGAGAACGACGAGGGCGGGTTCCTGGACCAACGCCCTTGCGACGAGGGCGCGTTGGCGTTCGCCGCCGGAGAGGGAGGGGAAGGGGCGGCCCTCCAGGTCGGCGATCTGGACCCTCTCCAGTGCGTTCCGTACGAGCACGGCGTCGGCGGCGGTGTCGGCCTCCCAGAACTTCTTGTGCGGGGAGCGGCCCATGGCGACGACCTCGCGCACGGACAGCTCGAAGACGGCCTGGCCGTCCTGCGGGACGGTGGCGAGGCGCTGCGCACGCTTCTTGGCTCCCATGGCGTGCAGGTCCTCGCCGTCGAGGAGGGCGCGGCCGTGGGTGGGGGCGAGGGTGCCGTACACGCAGCGCAGCAGGGTGGTCTTCCCGCTCCCGTTGGGCCCGACGAGGCCGACGGTCTCGCCGGGGCGGGCCTCGATGTCGACGGAGTCGACGAGGTGCCGCCCGTCGATGCCGTACGAGAGCCCTTCCGTACGTAGCTGGCTCATGCCGACACTCCTTCCTTTAGGGGCACGCTTTTAGGGGCGCGGGGCTGTGTTGCCTGTGCGGCTCCGCCGCGCGGGCGCGCCCAGCCAAGACGCACCCGCAGATACAACGGCCCAGCCGCGCGGCCAGCGCTTCAGGGAAGGGGCGGGGAGGGGAGAAATGCCCCGCGCAGCGGCCTGAACAGCAACCCACCCCCGGACGGGACGCCTTCACGCCGGCGCCCCCTCCGGCCGCCTCCGCAGCAGCCAAAGAAAGAACGGCCCCCCGATGAGCGCGGTGAGAATGCCGACCGGAATGTCCTGCGGCTCGGCGATGACCCGCGCCGCGAGGTCCGCGAGGACCAGAAAGGCCGCCCCGGCAAGCGCCACGACCGGCAGCAGCGTCCGGTGCGAAGCACCGACGAGCATCCGGGCCGCGTGCGGGACGAGCAGGCCGATGAAGCCGATCGCCCCGGAGACGGACACCAGCACGCCCGTGACCAGCGACGACAGTACGAATACGGCGGCCCGGAAGCGCGAGGTGTCGAGCCCGAGCACGGTCGCGCCCTCCTCCCCCACCAGCATCAGGTCCAGCGGCCTGGCGAGCGCGACGAGCAGCACGGTCCCGGCGGCGAGGACCACGGCGGGCAGCAGCAGCATGTCCCACCGCGCACTCCCCAGCCCACCCAGCGTCCAGTACATGGCCTCCTGGAAGTGCTCGCGCTTCGCGGAGGTGACCATGACGAGGCTGGTCAGCGCGGACAGGATGTACGCGACGGCGACCCCGGCGAGGACGAGCCGGGTGCCGGTCATCTGTCCGCCGCGCCGGGCGAGGGTGTAGACGAGGACGAGCGCGAGCAGCGACCCGGCGAAGGCTCCGGCCGGCATGGTGACGGTGGTCGCGAGCCCGAGACCGCTGCCGATCCCGAAGACGATGACGAGCACGACGCCCGCCGACGCCCCCGAGGAGATCCCCAGCAGGTACGGGTCGGCGAGCGGGTTGCGTACGAGCGCCTGGAGGACGGTGCCCACCACCGCGAGCCCGGCCCCGACGATCGCCCCGAGCAGCACGCGCGGCATCCGTACGTCGAGGACGATCGTGCGGAAGGGGCTCGGCTCGGCGCCGCCGGTGACGATGTCGAGGACCTGTCCCGCCGGGATCCGGACCTGTCCGAGTGCGAGCCCGGCGGTCATCGCCGCCGCGAGGGCGGCGGCGAGGACCGTCAGGACGAGGGTGTAGCGCAGCGGCCCGCGTGCGGGCGGGGTCTTGCAGCCCACGGCCGGTTACTTCTTGAGCTCGGGGTGGAGCTGGAGGGCGAGGCGTTCGATGGCGGCGGGGGCGCGGACGCCGACGAGGATCTCGGACAGCGGCATCACCGCGAACCGCTTGTTCTTGACGGCCGGTACGTCCTTCAGCGCCGGGTCCTGAAGCAGCCGCTTCTTCTTCTGCTCGACGGTCGTCGACCCGTAGTCGATGATCATGATGACGTCGGGCTTGCGGGTGACGACCTGTTCCCAGGAGGCGTCGGTGAAGGACTTGGGGATGTCCGCCATGACGTTCTTGCCGCCCGCGCGGGTGATCATCTCGTTGGCCATGCCCTTGCCGCCGGACGTCTGGGCGGTCTTGTCGCCGCTGTCGTACGCGAAGACGCTGACCGGCTCGACGGCCTTGAGCTGTGCGGCGGTGGAGTCGATGGTCTTCTTCGCGTCCGCGACCCACTTGTCCGCGCGGGCGCCGACGCCGAAGGTCCGGCCGACCTCGGCGACCTCCCGGTAGATGTCGTCGACGGCGCTGGAGCCCTCGGTGCAGTACTCGATGTTGAGGCGGGAGGCGATGCCGGACTTCTTCAGGTCGTCGCGGCTGCGGCCCTGCTTGGCGTCGAAGGCGGAGGCGTAACCGCCGTAGACGAAGTCGGGGTCGGCGGCGAGGAGCTTCTCCTTGGAGGGGTACTCCTTGGCGACGACCGGGATCTTGGCGTAGTCGGCGGCGTACTTCGGGAGGACCTTGTCGTCGAGGTAGGCACTGCCGGTGACCGACTTCGCCAGGCCCAGCTCCAGGAGCACCTCGGTGGCGTGCTGGTTCATGGGCAGCGCGCGCTCGGGGGCCTTGGTGAAGGTGGTCTTCACGCCGCAGTTCTCGACGGTGTACGGAAAGCCGGCGGCGGCCTTCGCGGCCTTGGTGTCGTCCTGCTTCGCATCGGCTCCGCCGCAGGCGGTGAGCGTCAGCGGGAGCAGGGCGGCGGATATGACGAGCGCGGTACGGGTGCGACGGGGCACGGGTACGGGCATGGCGGTGGGCCTCCTCCGGGGATTACCTCGTCCCCTGGTGGTGCGTGGGAGGCGGCAGGTCAGTTCCTGGCTTCCAGATCACGGGAATCTGGTCACAGTGGCGGGACCGTGCCGGATTCGCACCGGCTTCCTGGGTCCTGCCGCCCAAGTCGCGCACAGTCTCTCACCCGGCGCGTCCCGCCCTGCGCGTGGCCGTCAGTCGGTGATCTGCACGTCTTCCTCCGTGATCACGCCGTCCACGATCCGGTACGAGCGGAACTGGAAGGGGCCCGCGCCGTCGGTGTCGGCGGTGGAGACCAGGACGTAGTGCGCGCCGGGCTCGTTGGCGTACGTGACGTCCGTACGGGACGGGTAGGCCTCGGTCGCCGTGTGCGAGTGGTAGACGATCACCGGCTCCTCGTCGCGGTCGTCCATCTCCCGGTAGAGCTTGAGCAGATCGCCCGAGTCGAATTCGTAGAACGTGGGAGAGCGGGCGGCGTTCAGCATCGGGACGAAGCGCTCGGGGCGGCCGGTGCCCTCCGGGCCCGCGACCACGCCGCAGGCCTCGTCGGGGTGGTCGGCGCGCGCGTGGGCGACGATCTGGTCGTGCAGGGTCCGGGAAATGGTCAGCATGCGGGCCAGGATATGCAAACGGTCCCGCCCGTACCGAGGGATGGTACGGACGGGACCGGATGGCGAGACGCCCGTCGGGAAGCCGTCGGGCCGCGCTCGCCGGGAAGCTACTTCTTGGCGGCGAACTTCTCCGGGCTCTTCGCCTTCATGACCAGGTACGAGACCCCCAGCAGCAGCGCCCACACCGGCGCGCAGTACAGCGAGATCCTGGCGTCCTTGTCGATGCCCATCAGCACGATGACCATGCCGATGAAGAGCAGCGCGAACCAGCTGGTCCACGGGGCGCCCGGGGCGCGGAACGAGGACTTCGGGAGCACGCCCGCGTCCGACAGCTTCCGGTAGCGGATCTGGGAGCAGAGGATCATGATCCAGGCCCACATGCCGGAGATGGTCGCGAAGGAGACGACGTAGTTGAACGCCTCGCCCGGCCACTGGTAGTTGATCCACACGCCGACCAGCATCAGGGCGGCGGAGAAGGACGTACCGGCCAGCGGCAGCCCGCGCGCCGTCAGCTTGGTGAAGAACTTCGGCGCCTGGCCGTTGAGGGCGAGGTCGCGCAGCATGCGCCCGGTGGAGTACATGCCGGAGTTGCAGGAGGACAGCGCCGCCGTCAGCACCACGAAGTTCACGATCGCGGCGCCGACGCCGAGACCCATCTTCTCGAAGGCCGCGACGAAGGGGGAGACGCCCGGCTGGAAGTGCGTCCACGGCACGACCGACAGGATCATGATCAGCGCGCCGACGTAGAAGACGGCGATGCGCCACGGGACGGTGTTGATGGCCTTCGGCAGCACGGTCTTCGGGTCCTTGGACTCGCCCGCGGTCACACCGACCAGCTCGACGGCGAGGAAGGCGAACATGACCATCTGGAGCGTCATCAGCGTCGAGCCGATGCCCTTGGGGAAGAACCCGCCCTCGGACCACAGCAGGGACACGGAGGCGGTGTCACCGGCGTCGGAGAAGCCGACGGTCAGGATGCCGGCGCAGATCAGGATCATGCCGATGATGGCCGTCACCTTGACCATCGAGAACCAGAACTCCAGCTCGCCGAAGAGCTTCACCGAGATCAGGTTGGCGCCGAAGAGGATGACCGTGAAGACGAGCGCGAAGACCCACTGCGGCTGATTGATCCAGCCGGTCGCGTCCTTCGTCCAGTACTGCATGTACTCGGAGGCGGCCGTGACTTCCGTGATGCCGGTGACGACCCAGAAGAGCCAGTACGTCCAGCCGGTCACGAACCCGAAGAAGGGGCCGAGGAATTCGCGTGCGTACTCCGAGAAGGAGCCGGACACCGGGCGGTACATCAGCAGCTCGCCGAGCGCCCGCATGATGAAGAAGATGACCAGGCCCGCGATGGCGTACGCGAGGATCAGGCTGGGTCCCGCCTTGGAGATGCCCTTGCCCGCGCCGAGGAAGAGGCCGGTGCCGATGGCGCCGCCGATGGCGATCATCTGGATCTGGCGGGCGCCGAGTCCTCGCTGATAGCCCTCGCCGGACTCGCCCTGCGCGTCCTCGGCCTCACTGCCGTCGCCCGGCTTGCTGTCGACCTGCACTGAGGTCATGGTGGTGCGCCTTTCTCCATGCGATCCGGCCGTATCGCAAGGTGCGCGGCTCGGACCGACTGTGACGATCCTTGATCGGGGCGTGTGCCCCCGGATGTGGATGGAGTGCATCGCCGGGTTCCTCCGGCGTCAGCGCCCCCACGGGACAGGGGTGGCGTCCGTGGGTGGTCGTGCAGATCTATCACGCTCGGCGCGGTGATCGACTAGCGCTTTGTGCCCTATTGCACAGGAAAAAGCAGACAAAACTCCCCTGCGGCGGCAAAGCACACAGGGGAGGTAACCCGATCGTTATTCGGATTTGAGCGTCCGCTGAGCGAACGCTTACGTTTCGGGGGTTGGTACGTACGTTTCGAGGAGTGATACGCCGATCACGGCATCAGGGTCTCGACCAGGGTCTCCTGGAGCCCGCCCAGCCACAGGTACGCCATCACCATCGGCTTGCGCGGATCCTCGTCCGGAAGGTGGAAGAGCATGTCGCTCTCGTCCTCCTCGGTGATCTCCAGCCGGGACGCGATGGTGAGGCGCAGGTCGTTGAGCGTGCCGAGCCAGCGCCGGGACTCCTCGGGCGTCAGTTTCAGTACGAGGCCGCTCTCGCCCTCGTCGGCCGCCGAGGCCAGCGCGTCCAGGTTCCGCACGACGGACAGCGCGTCCTCGCGCTTGCGGGTACGCAGGTCGTTCTCGGTGAAGCGCCTGAACTCGGCGGAGGCGGCCTGCTGCTCCTTGTCCGGCTCGCTCCTCGGATCGGCGTACGCCTCGGGGAAGAGCCGGGCCAGCGCCGGATCCGTGGGCGCCTCGCTGGGGCCCTCGGCGAAGAGCGCGGCGAGCGGGTCCTCGCCCTCCACGGGCTCGTCGCCAGGCCCGATCAGTTCGAGCAGCTGCACGGCCAGGGAGCGCAGGATGGAGGTCTCGACCTCGTCCAGGGCGACGGCCGCGCCGTCACCGGGGACCGCTTCGAAATAACCCGGCATCAGTTGCGGTCCTGGGAGAGGGTCGCCCACAGTCCGTACCCGTGCATGGCCTGCACGTCCCGCTCCATCTCCTCGCGGCTGCCCGCGGAGACGACCGCCCGGCCCTTGTGGTGGACGTCGAGCATCAGCTTCTTCGCCTTCTCCTTGGAATACCCGAAGTACGTCTGGAAGACGTACGACACATAACTCATCAGATTGACCGGGTCGTTGTGGACCAGGGTCACCCAAGGGGTGTCCGGCTCGGGGACGGCGGACGTTTCCTCGGCCGACTCGGGACGTTCGATCTCTACGGGGGCGACACTCACCCTTCCCATGCTGCCACCGGAGGGCGGCCGTCGCACAAACGGGCCTCGCCCGGCCTTCGCCCTCGCCCCTCTCCGCCCCGGCCGCCCGTTCGGCCGACCCCATTTCGTCACTCTGACGAGATCGGGGGTAGCATCCGTCGTATGAACACAGCGGATCTCGGCCTGCCGGTGGATGTTCCCTCGACAGCGCTCTTCACCGACCAGTACGAGCTGACCATGCTGCAGGCGGCCCTGCGCGCCGGCACCGCCGACCGGCGCTCCGTCTTCGAGGCCTTCACCCGCAGGCTCCCCTCGGGGCGGCGCTACGGCGTCGTCGCGGGTACGGGGCGGGTCCTGGACGCCGTCGAGAACTTCCGCTTCGACGCCGACGTCCTGGCCTTCCTCGACGAGCAGGGGATCGTCGACGGGCCGACCCTCGAATGGCTCGCCTCGTACCGCTTCAACGGCGACATCTGGGGCTACCCGGAGGGCGAGGTCTACTTCCCCGGCTCGCCGATCCTGCGCGTCGAGGGCAGCTTCGCGGAATGCGTCCTGCTCGAAACCGTCATCCTCTCCATCCTCAACCACGACTCGGCGATCGCCGCCGCCGCCTCCCGCATGGCGGCCTCCGCGGGCGACCGCCCCCTGATCGAGATGGGCGCCCGCCGCACCCACGAGCTCGCCGCGGTCGCCTCGGCCCGTGCCGCGTACGTCGGCGGCTTCACCTCCACCTCCGACCTGGCGGCGGGGTTCCGCTACGGCATCCCCACCGTCGGCACCTCGGCGCACGCCTTCACGCTCCTGCACGACAACGAGCGCGACGCCTTCCAGGCCCAGGTGAACTCCCTCGGCAGCGGCACCACCCTCCTCGTCGACACCTACGACGTCACCGAGGCCGTCCGCACGGCGGTCGAGGTCGCGGGCCCGGAGCTGGGCGCCGTACGCATCGACTCCGGCGACCTCCTCCTGGTCGCCCACCGCGTCCGCCAGCAGCTCGACGAGCTGGGCGCGACGAACACCAAGATCGTCGTCACCTCCGACCTCGACGAGTACGCCATCGCGTCCCTCGCCGCGGCCCCCGTGGACGCGTACGGCGTGGGCACCCAGCTCGTCACCGGCAGCGGGCACCCGACCTGCTCCATGGTCTACAAGCTGGTCGCCCGCGCGGAGTCCGCCAGCCCCAAGGCCCCGCTCCTGCCCGTCGCGAAGAAGTCCATGGGCGCCAAGTCCTCGCGCGGCGGCCGCAAGTGGGCGGCCCGCCGCCCGGACTCGTACGGAATCGCCGAGGCCGAGGTCATCGGCACGGGCCCGGTCCCCGCCGACCTCCTCGACCACCAGCTCCAGATCGAACTCGTCAAGGCCGGCCAGGTCGTCGCCCGGGAACCCCTGGACGAGGCCCGCGACCGGCACAAGGCGGCCCGCGGCGGCCTGCCCATGTCCTCGGTCCAGCTCTCGCGCGGCGAGCCGGTGATCCCGACGGAGTACCTGTGACCCGCCCGCACCGGGCACCCCGGACGCCCACTCCCCCCAAGGGGCCGGAGTCTCTACTCTCAAGAGACATGACCGCCCCCACTAAGGACATGCCATGCACCGCGCCCTGATCGTCGTCGACGTGCAGAACGACTTCTGCGAGGGCGGCAGCCTCGCGGTCGCGGGCGGGGCGGACGTCGCCGCCGCGATCACCGACCTGATAGGCCAGTCCCAGGCCGGCTACTGCCACGTCGTCGCCACCCGCGACCACCACGTGGACCCCGGCGACCACTTCTCCCCGAACCCCGACTACGTCCGCTCCTGGCCCGTCCACTGCGTCGCCGGCACCGAGGGCGTCGGCTTCCACCCCAACTTCGCCCCCGCCGTCGCCTCGGGGTCGATCTCCGCCGTCTTCGACAAGGGCGCCCACTCGGCGGCGTACAGCGGCTTCGAGGGCACCGACGAGAACGGCACGCCCCTCGCCGCCTGGCTCCACGCCCGCCACATCACCGAGGTCGACATCGTCGGAATCGCCACCGACCACTGCGTCCGCGCCACCGCCCTGGACGCGGCCCGCGAAGGCTTCACCACCCAGGTCCTCCTGGACCTGACGGCAGGCGTCGCGGCCCCGACGACGGAGGCGGCGCTGGAGGAACTCCGCACGGCGGGCGTAAAACTCACCGGCAAGCCGGTGGTCTGACGGGGGCCGCGCACCCTCACCGAAATAATGTCTCACTTACACCTGTAAGTGAGACATTCTTCAACGGGCCCTCCGTCGGCCCGGGCTACTGCGGCGGACTGCTGTACCGCTCCAGCGTCGCCTTCGACGTGCTGGTCTCCTTCTTGACCAGTTCCCAGGGGCCGGTGTTCACATCGAAATCCTTGCCGAACCCGACCCACTTGCCCGCGAGCCGTCGGCCCGTCAGCTCTGCCAGCATCTGGAGGGCGCCGTGGTACCGGGCGCCCTGGTAGTAGCCGTCCGTCGCGGTCTGCTCCGTCCAGGAGCCGGTGACCACGTTCCGGTCGAGGGTGAGGTCCAGGGTGAGCGGGCTGTCGGGGTTGGTGGACGCACCCGGCAGCGAGCGGCCGGTCAGCCGGTTGCCGTGCTGGATCAGGACGACGTAGTGCGCCGCCACGAAGGTCTCGTCGCGGCTCGACGAGTAGAACTCGTACCGGGACAGCCACACGCCGTTGTACTGGGGCTCCCCGGCGTGCTGTGCCGTGGGCCGGGGCGGCCGTACGTCTCGCGGCCAGGCAGGAGGAGCGGCGGCTCGCCCTGTACGAAGCCGCCGTCGGGCGGGAGTACCCGTACAGCTATCCAGGGGCTCCGTTCCCCCGGGAGCCATGCTTTACGGCTGTCCCTCGTGCGCCCTGATGCTCGGGGTGGGTCCGACCCCCGGTGAGGCGATCGGCGGCCGGTAGCCCCGGCCACAACCGGGGGGGCACTGCCCAGAGCGGGACGACCGCAGCGAGTGCCGGGCCGCGCATACCCTCGGCCCGCGCCCGGGGGCGGTTGGGCAACTGAGCATGCTCTCGGTGCCGCGAGGGGGGCAGACGGGGCCCAGGAGGCGGGTCGAGCCAGGAAGTGGCCCGAGCGGTCAGGTGGCGGGGCGCATCAGGGCGCGTATCGGGTGCCAGAGTTCCTGGCGGGACTGGGGGGCCGTGCGCCAGAGGAGGCCGTCGGGGTGGTGCAGGACGGCGGTGATCTCGTCGAGGGTGGGGGGTTCCGTGTTGCCGCGGAGGTAGACCGCGCGCAGGCCGAGGTTGCGGAGGCGGGTGAGGGCGCGGGCGCGGTTCGCCGCGTGGACGAGTATGCGGACCTTGGTGCCCGAGGGGCCGGGGCGGGGCAGGGTCAGAGCCACCACCACGCTCCCGTTCGGGAGTCTGTTGAAACCTCCTGCGGACATACCGATCACTCCCCCGTGAGACGCCCCGTGAGGCGTCGTGTCAATAGCGAGCACGTAAGAGGCATCTAAACGCGATCGGCCGCCGCCCGCTAGAGGGGCGACGGCCGATCATGCTCTGACCTGGGGCTATGGCTTAAAAGTGACCTTTAGCGGCCGGCCTTGCCGACCAGGATCGACATCGTCTGGCCGTTCAAAGGCTGGCCGATGATCGAGATCCGGGTGTTGGTGTCAGTTGTTTTGACGCTGCCCGTGGGGTTGTCCTTCGACCAGTAGGTGTTCTTGCGGTCGTCGAAGTACGGGACCCCGAGCTGGGCGGGGATCTTGGTGGCGACGCCTTCCTTGTGGAGGGTGAAGCCGGGGTTCGGGTACCAGCTGAAGGCGGCGTCGTACGGCTGGATCTTGTTGGAGATCAGCTTGCCGGTGTTCTGCCACTTCAGGGGCTTGGAGTGCGCGTCGATGGGGAGGAGCATGCCCTCGCCCGGGTGCTCGCTGACGTTGTTGTTGCGCTGCGAGGTGTCCCACTGCCAGATCATGAGGCCGGGACGGTAGGCGTAGTGCTCGACCCAGTCCGGGCGGTCCGTCTTCTGGAAGCCGAAGTTGTACGGGCCGACCTGGAGGGTCTTGTCGTACGAGACGTACTGGCGGTTCTCGGCGATGTAGTACTGCTCGAAGTCGCCGTTGACGGAGTCGCCGACGCGGGAGAAGCCGCGGACGGTCCAGCCGTTGTCGTCGCCCTCGGCGTTGTCGGTGAAGAGGGCGGCACCGTCGGCCTGGACGGTCAGGTTGTCGGCGGTGAAGCCCTTGCCGCCCGCGCCGCCGTCCGTCTTGTAGCGGAAGCGGACGCCGATCTTCTTGCCCGCGTACGCGTCGAGCGGGAAGACGAGCTTCTTGTGGGTCTTGGAGACACCGGTGATGGCGGGCTTGTCGCCGCCGTCACGGGTGATCGGCTCGCCGTCGGCGGTGCCGTCGATGGGCTTCCAGCTGGCGCCGCCGTCCGTGGAGACCTGGGTGTAGAGGTAGTCGTAGTCGGCCTCGATGTCCCACCAGCCGGTGAGTTCGAGGGAGGCCTTCGACCTGCCGGTCAGGTCGACGTCGCGGGAGAGCGTGTTGGAGAGGTCGTCGCCGTAGTCCGACCACCACTGCTTGGTGCCCCCGGCGGGCTTCACCACCTCGGTGGTGACGTTCTTCTTGGGCAGTTCGACGACGACGGCCTGCGGGTTCTTGGTGTTGTACGCCGAGACGCCCAGCTTGTGGAAGGAGGTCGTGGCCGCCTTCGCCTTCTCGTAGTCGAGCCAGCCGAGCTGCAGCTTGTCCCAGGCGGTCATGTCGCCGGGGAGGTCGCCTATCTCGTTCTTGCCGGTGCCGAGCCAGGAGCCGGCCGACATCAGGGACCAGAAGCCGACCGAGTTCTCGGCGGTGTTCGTGGTGTCGTAGAGGTCCGGGAGGCCGAGGTCGTGGGCGTACTCGTGGGCGAAGACGCCCAGGCCGCCGTTCTCGGGCTGCGCGGTGTAGTCGCCGACCCAGATGCCGGTGTCGCCGATCGGGGTGCCGCCGGCCTTGAAGCCCGCCGGGCCCGTCTCGCCGTCGTCGCGGCCGAACGCGTAACCGCGGTGCGCCCACACGGCGTCCGTGCCCTGCTCGCCGCCGCCCGCCGAGCCGTCCTCGCCGGCGTGCACGACCTGGAAGTGGTCGATGTAGCCGTCGGGCTCGTTGAAGTTGCCGTCGTTGTCGTGGTCCGTGCGGTCCCACGCGTCGTACTTCGCGAGGTCGGCCTTGATCTGGGCGTCGGTACGGCCCGCCGCCTTCTCCTTGGCGACCCACGCGTTGACGCCGTCGCGGACCAGGTCCTCGACGTTGGGGCAGTTGTTGCTGCCGCAGTAGTCGGAGCCGTAACGGGCCTCGTTGTAGTCGACCTTGACCCAGTCGGAGACCTTGCCCTCGACCGAGTAGCGGCCCGACGAGGTCTTCTCGTAGTACGTCTTGAGGGACTCGACCGGCTTGCCGTCGGCACCCTTGCCCTTGCCGAAGTACAGGTCCTGGAAGTGCGCCTGGTTGTAGTCCGCCTTCCAGGCGGTGGAGTTGTCCTTCTTGCGGTCGGGCTCCGCTATTTTGTTGTGCAGGGGCCCCGGCTTGCCGCCGTACTTCTTGATCGGCGGCTTCGGGCCCGAGCCGTCCGGGTCGTACATCGTCGTGTCGTCGACCTTGTCGCCGAACTCGACCAGGACCGTGAAGATCTGGTCGGTGCGCTCGCGGCCGAGCTCGACGTACTTCTTGTCGGCGAGCTTCACGACGCTCGAACTGCCGCGCTTCTCCGCCTTCTTGGTCCCCCTGAGGACCTCCTCCAGGGCGGTCTGGCGCTGCTGGGCCTGCTGGGCGCTGTACGGGCCGTCGATGACGTGGCCCTTGTCGCCCTTGCCGCCCTTGCCCCCGTCCGGCTGCGCCGGGTCCTGGTGGCCCACGGCCGCCGGGATCTGCGCGGCCGGAACCTGCGCCGCCGGAGCCGCCTGCGCGGTGGCGAAGGCCGAGGCGGTGGCAGCGGTCGCAGCCAGCGCCACGAGCACGGCGGTGCCTCTCAGGGCACGTCTGTTACTGATCACTTGGTGGTGTCCTCCCCCGCGGGCCGCCCGGCCCGAAGGGTGAGGGGTTCCATTCGCGGCACGCGTCACAAGTGACGACATTCGACCGGAGTTACGGAAGAAAAGACAGACCTTGACATCAACTCCACACGCACGCTAGGCAGTTCACGAACTCCGCTATCCGGACTTCCTGTAGGTCACAACTTCCTCACGGAGCTCCACAAACGGCCCTCCGGTCTCCGCGTACGGGAGCTCGCGTCTCAGTGGGCGGACGACCTCATGACACTGTGCGCCCCCCATGCATCGGCACCGTGTGTTAGGTCACGCTTACCGGCCGTTCCGCGCGGGAACCTCATGGTCGTAGGGTCAGCCCAGACCCCGCGACCCCACTCCCGTGCTCCGAGGACGGAACTGCCATGCAGCGGACGACGCGCCAGACTCCGATCCGGACCCAGCTCCCGACCCGGTTCCCGACCCCGACCGTCGCCCAGTGCACCTACGGCGCGATGACCTCGGTGTTCTCCACCGTCGCCATGCTGCTGCTGTCACAGACCACTTCGGGCGCCTGGATCGCGGTGATCGCGTGTGCGGCGCTGGGACTCGGGCTGCTGGTGGCGATGACCGTACCGATGCCGCTCGCGAAGAGCGCGAGGATCACGAGGATCGCGAAGAAGGCGGCTCGTGGGGACCGTACGCGCACGGTCCCCACGGCCGCCTCCCCCGCCGCCGCCTCCCCCGAGACGTACGACGGGATCCGGGTCCCCGGACCCCGCGCACGCTCCTCGGTGTCTTCGGCGTCCTCGGTGGGCGAGCACTCGCTGCACGGCTAGCCGCGCAGCGGATCGGCTACGGCGCGGCGATGACCACCACGGTCTTCGCCGCCTTGTCGTGGAGGCCCTGCTTGTACGGCTTGTCGACGGCGATCATCACCAGCGTGATGATCCACCACAGGCAGGGGCAGCAGATCAGCGCGGGCAGCAGCAGCACCGCGGCGCGCATCAGGGCCGCGTTCGTCTGCGGGACGCTGCCGTCGTTGAGCATCGCGACCCGCAGGCCCAGCAGGCGCTTGCCGACGGTCTGACCGCTCTTCTTGGTCATGTACGTGTCGTAGGCGAGGTACACGACGATCGAGAGCAGCTGGAAGACCAGGCTCTTGCCGCTGCTCACCTCGGTGATGGTGTCGCCGAAGTCGTCGGTGGTCTTCGTGATCCGCTCGTACGTGCCGAACGGGATGCCGATGATCGCGAGCGGGATCGCCACGATGAGCAGGTCGACCAGCCGGGCCAGGAACCGCTTGCCGAGCGGCGCCAGCGGCGGCATTCCGGAGAGCGGGTCGCCCCCGCCGTACCCGTAGCCACCGCCTCCTTGGTTGCCGTCGTACGGTCCCCCGCCGTAGGGCGGCAGTGGGCCGCCGCCCCCCGTGCTGCCCGGAGGCTGGTCGTAGGGGCTGCCGCCGCCCTGTGGGGGCGGGGGCGGCGGGTACTTCCGGAACGGGTCGTTCTCAGGCGGCACGCCGGGCGGCGGCTGGTCGGTGCTCATACCGGAAGTCGACCCCCGGCGCCCAGTGCCCGCAAGGGCTCGGACGCCGTTCGGGGGACGGCGGGGGCCAAGCCGGTGACACCGGGTCAGGCGGGGAGGGCGGGGTCAGCTCTTGCCCGCGACGAAGGTGCGTGCCGCCTTGTCGTGCCAGCACTGGCGCCACGGCCGGTCGACGAG
Organism: Streptomyces sp. NPDC054863; assembly: GCF_053610825.1. Classification (NCBI taxonomy): domain Bacteria; kingdom Bacillati; phylum Actinomycetota; class Actinomycetes; order Kitasatosporales; family Streptomycetaceae; genus Streptomyces; species Streptomyces sp. NPDC054863. Next base: position 15,681 of record NZ_JBSGZD010000155.1, read on the forward strand.
GCACCACAGCACGTTCAGCACGCCGACGCCGAGGATGCCCAGCACTCCGTACACCAGCCAGCGGCGCAGCGCTCCGCCGAAGCGGGGCGGCTCGTGCTCCTCGATGTCGCGGACCTGGAGGCCGAACGCCTTCTTTCCGAGCGTGCGTCCCCACTTCGCGGTGGGCACCGCCTCGTAGAGGACGCCCAGCACGAGGAACGTGCCGAGGATGACGCCGAGGAAGCCGACCGTGGTGGCGTCCAGCAGGTAGACCGTGACGGTCGTGCCGGACAGTTTGGCCGCGCGGATCTTCTCGTCGATGTGGTCGACGGCCTGCGTCACCAGGGGTACGGCGACGGCGGCGACGGCCGCACCGAGCACGACCGTGTCCAGGAGACGGGCCGCGAGCCGCCGGCCGAGACCGGCCGGGCGGGCGGCGGCCTGCTCGCGGGCTGCCTTCGCGAAGACGTCTTCGACGGGGGGCTTCCAGGGGACGACGGGCCGGCCTTCTGCCTCGGGGGCAGGGGTGGTGGGGCTGGGGGCGGCGGCGTCGGCCAGTTGGTTGACCTGCTGGGCCCAGGAGGCGGCCGGGGGCGTCGGCCGGCGGCCCTGTCCGGGCAGCGGGTTCTGGGGGGTGGAGGGCTGTTGCGGTGCTACGGGGGTGGGCTGGGCGGGAGCGGACTGGTGGGCGGCGGCGGGCGCGGACTGCTGCCGGGGCTTGACCGTGCGGATGGACATGGTGCCGTCGGGGATGCGGGCACCGGTGGTCCGGGGTGGCGTCGGGGTCGCCCGGCCGGAGCGGGGCGGGGCGGTGGCGAGGGGTGCGGCTCCGCCGGGGGCCGCCCCGTGCCCGCCCTTCCCCAAGCTCTCGGCTTCGCTCGAACAGGGGATGCCCCACTCGCCCTCGGCGCGGCCCTGCTGCCCACGCGAGTCGGGACTGCCCTGCTGCCCACGGGACTCCGGACTGCCCAACTGCCCACGGGAATCAGGACCGTCCAACTGCCCACGGGGCTCGCGGCGGGGTTCCGGGGTGCCGTGGCGGCCGTGGGGCGGGGCGGGGCTCGGCCGGGGCGGGGATTCCAGGGCAGGGCGTTCGGCGCGGGCGGGGAGCGCGCCGGGGGCCCGGGGGTCGGCGGACGGGGCCCGGCCCTGTGCGGGGGTCAGGCCGGGGGGCGTTGACGCGGCCGGGTGCCCCGGTGCCGCCCCGTCCGCAGGAGCCGCACCGGCGTCGCCGGGACCGCCGGGACCACCGGAAGCGGGCGGGGAGCCCCAGGAGACGCGGCGGTCGCGCTCGCCGCCGAAGCCGTTCTGGCGGGAGGTGTCGGCCTGCCAGGCGACGACGGGTTCGGCCGAACGGCGTACCTCTACCTCGTGGCCCGTCTGCTGTCCGGGGCCGCCCGCCTCGTCCTCCTCGTCGAAGAAGAACGGGCCGGTCTCGTCCACCGGGGGGCCTGTGTGGCCGACGGGGGCCGGGGCCGGGACGGAAGCCAGGTTCGGGAGGCCGGAGTGGGGGGAGGGTGCGGGTGCGGCCCCCGGCGGCGGGGTCGGCATCGGCTCGCCCGCAGCGGGGGCCGGCCTGCTGGTGCCCGGCACCCAGGAACTGCCGTTCCAGTAGCGGACGTAGCCGGGGATGGACGGATCGGGATAGAAGCCGTGGCCGGGTGCGTGTCCGCCGTTGGCCGGTGTGGGGGCGCTCATCACCGTGTCCCGTATCTGCTAGAGGCCTCGTTGTCTTGATTTCCGGGGTCCACATCTACCAGACCGCCGCCCACCACCGGGCCCGTCCGTCCGGATGCACCACTTTTCGGTCAATGCCGGTCCTGCAAAAAAACTTCTTCGTAAGTCGCGTAATGAAAGGCGGGGAGCGTGCTCTCACCCAGTACGGCCCGCCCGTGGGCCCCGTACCGGAAAGGAAGTGCACCCATGCCGCACACCGTCGTGGAACGCGAGCTGGAGCTCAACCTCGTCCTGTCCCCCGAGCGCGCCATCCCGGTGCCGGCCCGGCTGATGTACCGGGCGAACGACCCGTACGCCGTGCACATCACCTTCCACATCGGATCGGACTACCCGGTCAACTGGACGTTCGCCCGCGAACTCCTCATCGACGGGGTGTTCCGGCCCTGCGGGCACGGAGATGTCCGGATCTGGCCGACCAAGGTCGACGGGCGTTCGGCCGTGTGTGTGGCGCTGACCTCACCCGAGGGGGACGCCCTCCTGGAGGCGTCGACGCCGATCGTGTCGGCGTGGCTGGAGCGGACGCTGACGATGGTTCCGCCGGGGACCGAGAGCGAGCAGCTCGG
>NZ_JBSGZD010000156.1:0-17906 GCF_053610825.1 Streptomyces sp. NPDC054863
GTCCGGGGCCACACGTGTGTCGTGGGGCGGGCTTCAGTGTGCGGGGGGCGCCGTGGAGTCCCGTACGACGAGTTCGACGGGGAGGTCGGTGCTGTCCGGGGTGCGGCCCTCCAGTACGGCGAGGAGGGCTGCCATGCCGCGGTTTCCGACCTGTTCGGCGGGGAGTCGTACGGTCGTCAGCTCGGGTTCGAGGGCGGTGGCGAGGGCGAGGTCGTCGAAGCCGGTGACGGAGACGTCGTGGGGGACGCGGAGTCCGAGGCGGTGCAGGGCCTTGCAGGCGCCGGCGGCGAGGATGTCGTCGTCGCAGATCAGGGCGGTGGGGCGGGTGGTGGATGCGGTGAGGGTGCGGGTGGTGGCTTCGCGGGCGCTGTGGACGTCGAGGGCGGCTCGTACGGTGTGCGCCGTTGCGTCGGGGGTGGTGGCGAGGGCTTCGGTGAGTGCGCGGGCGCGTACGTCGAAGGTCCAGGAGTCGACGGCGGATGCGAGGTGGACGAAGCGGCGGTGGCCGAGGCCGAGGAGGTGTGCGGCGATCTGGTGCATGCCGTCGGCGATGGCGAGGTTGACGTGGGCGGCGGCGTCGCCGGTGCCTCCCGGACCGCCGGTGCTCCCTGGGCCGCCGGGGCCGTCGGTGTCGTCGGGGTCGCTGTCGAGCATGACGAGGGGGAGGCCCGCGCTGCGCAGGGCGCCGAGTGCGCCGGTGGCCATGGAGGAGGCGATGACGCCGTCGAGGGCGGTGCGGGCGGAGGCGAAGGGGTCGCGGGCGGGGCCGATGCCGTCGGGGGAGGGGTAGAGGACGACGCCGAAGCCGTGTTCGGCGGCGGTGGCGGCGGCTCCGGCGTAGACGCGGGCGAAGAATTCGTTGGTGAGGGCGGGGACGACGAGGAGGGCGGTGCGGGTGCGGCCGAGGCGGAGGCTTCGGGCGGCCTGGTTGGGGCGGTAGCCGAGGTCGGCGGCGGTGGTGCGGACGAGTCCTGCGGTGCGTTCGGAGACGCGGCCCTGCCATTTGTCGCCGAGGACGAGGGAGACGGTGGCCTGGGAGACGCCTGCTGCCCGGGCGACGTCCCGGCTGGTGGGGGTGGTGCGGGTGGGGTGGGCGGGGGTGGTCACCGGGTTCTCCGTACGTGCCTGGGCCGGGGCCGGGAGGTGGACCTCCGGCCTGTGCACATGGTACGTATGACGCCGGACGTTATACGTAAAACCTGGGTGTGCGCGCGGGCGGTGCCCGGGGAGAAGGGCGGGACAAGATGGCCGCGGGATACGCCGAACTGCTCGGGACGCGGCACGCCGCGCGTCTGCTGGCCGGGACGCTGGTGGGGCGACTGCCCAATGCGACGGCGCCGATCGCGATCATGCTGTTCACCCGGGCCGAGGGCGGCAGCTACACCCTGGGCGGCGCGCTGGCGGCGGTGTACGGGGTGGCGAACGCGGTCGGGCAGCCGCTGCTCGGCCGGGCGGTGGACCTGCGGGGGCAGCCGAGGGTGCAGTTCCCCGCGGCGTTCGTGTCCGCGCTCGGTGTGCTGCTGCTCTGCCTGGCCGGGACCGACCACCTGGTGCTCGCGTACGCGGCGGTGGTGGTCGCGGGTCTCTTCACACCGCCTCTTGAGGGCGGGCTGCGGGCGCTGTGGCCGAGCGTGCTGGGGGACGGCGACAAGGTGCACCGGGCGTATGCGATGGACGCGGTCGCCCAGGAGATCATGTTCACGGTCGGCCCGCTGCTGGTGACGTTGCTGGTGTCGCTGTGGTCCCCGGCGGCGGCGCTGCTGGTGATCAACGGGATCGGTGTGCTGGGCGCGTTGTCGGTCGTGGTGTCGGAGCCGTCGCGCAAGTGGCGCTCCGCGCCGCGCGAGGCGCACTGGCTGGGGGCGCTGCGTTCGCCGGGTCTGCTGGCCCTGCTGGGGGCGTTCTTCTTCGTCGGGGTGGCGTTGGGTTCGATCACGGTGGCGGGGGTGGCGTACGGCGACGACCACGGGAAGCCGTGGGTGTACGGGGTGCTGATGGCGGCGCTGGGGCTCGGTGCGCTGGTGGGTGGTCTGGTGTACGGGGCGCGGCAGTGGGCGGGGGCTCCGGAGCCGCGGCTGCGGGTGATCGTGGCGTTGCTGGCGGCCGGTTATCTGCCGTTGATGCTGACGCCGGGGATCGTGGCGATGTCGGTGCTGGCGGGTGTGGCGGGGGTGTTCCTGGCGCCGGCGCTGGCGTGTGCGTTCATCGTGGTGGACCGTCATGCGCCGCGCGGGACGGTGACGGAGGCGTTCTCGTGGCTGGTGACGACGTTCGGGGTGGGTTCGGCGGTCGGTACGGGGGCGGCGGGTCCTGCGGTCGAACTGGGCGGTACAGCGGCGAGTTTCGCGGTGGCGGCGGCGGGTGGAGTGCTGGCGCTGCTGGTTCTGCTGGCGACGCGCCGGGTGCTGACGGTTCCTCCGGCTGACGGTCCGACGGGCGAGGGAGGCGCAACCGCCGTAAACATCGGCGGGGCTTTTGAAAATGATCGAATCGGTGCAGCCGAACCCGGTTTCAGCTCAGGCCATCAGGCGTAATGTTCAGACATGGACCGCCGCATTTTCGGGCTGGAGAACGAGTACGGCGTCACGTGCACGTTCAGGGGACAGCGCCGACTGTCTCCTGACGAAGTGGCGCGCTACCTCTTCCGCCGTGTTGTGTCATGGGGCCGCAGCAGCAATGTCTTCCTGCGGAACGGCGCCCGCCTGTACCTCGACGTGGGATCGCATCCGGAATACGCAACTCCCGAGTGCGACAACCTGACCGAGCTGGTCACCCACGACAAGGCCGGCGAGCGCATTCTCGAAGGCCTGCTCGTCGACGCCGAACGCCGCCTGCACGAGGAGGGAATCGCGGGCGACGTCTATCTGTTCAAGAACAACACCGATTCCGCCGGGAACTCCTACGGCTGCCACGAGAATTACCTGGTGGCCCGTCACGGTGAGTTCTCGCGGCTCGCGGACATCCTGATTCCGTTCCTGGTGACGCGCCAGTTGTTGTGCGGTGCGGGCAAGGTGCTGCAGACGCCGCGCGGTGCGGTGTATTGCGTGAGCCAGCGTGCCGAGCACATCTGGGAGGGCGTCAGTTCCGCGACGACCCGGTCCCGGCCGATCATCAACACCCGCGACGAGCCGCATGCGGACGCGGAGCGCTACCGCCGTCTGCATGTGATCGTGGGCGACTCGAACATGTCCGAGACGACCATGCTGCTGAAGGTCGGTGCCACCGATCTCGTGCTGCGCATGATCGAGGCGGGCACGGTGATGCGGGACCTGACGCTGGAGAACCCGATCCGGGCGATCCGTGAGGTCAGTCACGACATCACGGGTCAGCGCAAGGTGCGTCTCGCCAGTGGGCGGGAGGCGTCCGCGCTGGAGGTGCAGCGCGAGTACTACGAGAAGGCCGTGGACTTCGTCGACCGCCGCGGGATCCGCGAGGGGAACGTGGCGAAGGTCCTGGAGCTGTGGGGCCGGACCCTCGACGCCATCGAGGCGGAGGACCTGGACCGGATCTCCACCGAGATTGACTGGGTCATGAAGTACCAGTTGATCGAGCGGTACCGGGCGAAGCACAACATGCCCATGTCGCACCCGAGGGTCGCGCAGATAGACCTCGCCTACCACGACATCCACCGGCGCCGTGGTCTGTACTACCTGCTGGAGAGGAAGGGCCAGGCGGCCCGGATCTGCAACGACCTGAAGATCTTCGAGGGCAAGTCGGTGCCTCCGCAGACGACCAGGGCGCGGCTGCGCGGGGACTTCATCCGGCGGGCGCAGGAGCAGCGTCGGGACTTCACCGTCGACTGGGTGCATCTGAAGCTCAACGACCAGGCGCAGCGGACCGTGCTGTGCAAGGACCCGTTCCGGTCGGTGGACGACCGGGTGGAGAAGCTGATCGCGGGCATGTAACCGGGCATGTAACCGGGCATGGGGCCGGGTGCCGGCCGGGCGGCCGATCGGGCTCTCGGCCGGTGTGCGGCGGAGTGCTTTCGCTCACGGGCCCCGCGGACATTCGTCTGCGGGGCCCTGTGCATGCCCTCCGCCGTCCTGGGGGGACCGGGCCGTAGAGTGGCGGCCACTGACCAGTCCCAGCAACCCCGAGGACACCTGTGCGACGCCGACTTGCAGCCTTTCTGATCGTTCCGGCCCTGGCGCTGACAGCCTGCGGGGGCGGTGACAAGGAACCGACGGACGGGAAGAGTTCGTCCTCGTCCCCCGACAAGGCGGCGGAGCAGCAGAAGCAGCCCGAGGCTCCCAAGCCGGTCACGGACGCCGCGCCGATGCCGACGGTGAAGGGCGAGACGGGCAAGCAGCCCCAGCTCACCATTCCCAAGGGCGAGCCGAGCGGGAAGTTCGTCGTGAAGACCGTCTCCGAGGGGGACGGTGCCGAGGTCAAGAAGGGCGACCTCGTGATGGCCGGTTACGAGGCCAAGATCTGGAAGGGTGCCCAGTCGCTGGGCGGTTCGTACGGGGACAAGCCCGCGCCGCCGCAGATCATCGCGGCGGGTGCGCCGACGGTGATTCCGGCGTTCGCGCAGGGTGTGCTGGGGCAGAAGGTCGGCAGCCGCGTGCTGGTCGTGGCTCCGCCGAGCGCCGCGTGGGGTCCGCAGGGCAAGCCGGAGATGAAGGTCGGCCCGAAGGACAACCTGGTCTTCGTGCTGGACATCCAGAAGGTCATTCCCAAGAAGGCGGAGGGGAAGCAGAAGGAGACCGCCGCCGACATGCCGAAGATCCAGGCGGACAAGGAAGAGGCCGCCACGATCACGATTCCGAAGAACGACCCGCCGAAGAAGCTGGTCTCGGAGACGCTGATCGAGGGTGACGGCCCGGAGGTGAAGAAGGGCCAGACCGTGTACATGCAGTACAGCGGTGCGGCCTGGAAGCTGAACGAGGGCAAGCCGAAGGCGGAGCTCTTCGACGCGAGCTGGAAGACCGGTGCGCCGTTCGTCACCGCGATCGGTGCGGGTCAGGTCATCCCCGGCTGGGACGAGGGCCTGGTCGGCAAGAAGGTCGGCAGCCGGGTCATGCTGGTGATCCCGCCGGAGAAGGCGTACGGCAAGGAGGCCAAGGGTGAGACCCTGCCGGCCAACTCCACTCTGGTCTTCGTGGTGGACATCCTGACGGCAATGTAAGACTGTCCCGGTTGTCCCGACAGGTACGAAGTAGGAGCAGAGCAGTGAGCATCGAGAAGCCCGAGATCGACTTTCCCGAGGGTGACGTCCCGAAGGACCTTGAGATCAAGGACATCTGGGAGGGTGACGGCGCCGTTGCCAAGGCCGGCGACTACGTGAAGGTCCACTACGTCGGTGTGGCCTTCTCGACCGGCGAGGAGTTCGACGCCTCGTGGAACCGCGGCAACCCGCTGGAGTTCCAGCTCGGTGCCGGTCAGGTCATCGCGGGTTGGGACCAGGGCGTGCAGGGCATGAAGGTGGGCGGCCGTCGTCGGCTGACCATCCCGGCGCACCTGGCGTACGGCGACCGTGGTGCGGGCGGCGGCGCGATCGCCCCGGGCGAGACGCTGATCTTCGTCTGCGACCTGGTGTCCGTCTGATCGCAGTGCGCGACAGCGGTACGCACCCGCGCGCGTGGGTGCGGTGCGAGGGCCCCTGCCGGATAGGCGGGGGCCCTCCGCTCTTGCCCTCCCCGTTTCTTGCCCTCCCCGCCCTCGCCGTTCTGCCCTCGGCTTTTGCCGCGACACCCCGGGGCGGTACGGTCGACGGTCGTAGCGCCGGACGGTTCACGGCGCACTTCGGGAGAGAGGGCGTCGATGGCGATTGCCAAGGCCGAGCGTTTGATGAACCTGGCGCTGTGCCTGCTGGGGACCCGGCGCCCGCTCAGCAAGCGGGAGTTGAAGGAGTCCATCGAGGCCTACCTGGAGGCGGGCAACGAGGAGTCCTTCAACCGGATGTTCGAGCGGGACAAGGATGATCTGCGCGAGCTCGGTCTGGTCATCGAGACCGTGGAGAACCTGGACGGCGACGCCGGTTATCTGGCCCGCCGCGACAGCAACCGGCTGCCCGCCATCACGCTCGACGCCGAGGAGGCCGCCGCGCTCGGTCTTGCCGCGAAGGTGTGGCAGCAGGCGAGGCTCGCGGGGGCGGCCAGTGGTGCGCTGCAGAAGCTGCGCGCGGCCGGGATGCCGGAGGCGGACGATCCGTACGCGACGCAGCAGCACAGTGCGCTGGAGCCGCGGATTCCGGTGCACGAGGCGGCGTTCGAGCCGTTGATGCTGGCCTGCCGGGACCGCAGGCCCGTGGTGTTCGACTACCGTAAGGCGACCGCCGCCCGTCCGGAGACGCGGCATGTGGAGCCGTGGACGCTGGAGTGCTGGCGCGGTCACTGGTATCTGGCGGGCTGGGACCGCGACCGGGGTGCGGAGCGGGTCTTCAGGCTGTCGCGGATCACGGGCAAGGTGCGCTCGCGGGCGGGGGCCTTCACCGCGGAGGTGCCGGACGTGGTGACCGTACGGGAGACCGTGGAGAGCTGGGCGGGGGAGACCGCGACGCGCACTGCGCTGATCAGGCTGCGGACGGGGTCGGGGTATCCGCTGCGTTCGCGGGCGAGTGCGGTGCGTGAACTGGGCGGCGGGTGGGACGAGTTGGCGATTCCGTACGGGCACGGTCTGGATGCCTGGCTGGTCGAATTCGGCCCGGACGTGGTCGTGCTGGAGCCCGCTGATCTGCGGGCGGACGTCGTGGACCGGCTGCGCGCCGTGGCCAAGGGCTGAGGGGCGGGGACTTCGTGGCGACCAATGCCATCGACCAGACGCGGCGGATGCTGTCGCTGGTGACGTATTTGCGGGAACGGCCCGGGGCGCACGTCGACGACGTGGCGCGGGCCTTCGGAATCACCCAGGACGAGCTGATCTCGGACCTGGACGTGCTGCCGATGTGCGGGACGAGTTTCCGGGGTGGTGACCTGCTCGACATCGACACCGACGGTGAGCGGATCTGGTGGCACAACCCGGACGATGTCGCCGAGCCGCTGCGGCTGGCGGCCGACGAGGCGACCGCGCTCCTGGTGGCGGCGCGTGCGGTGTCCACGCTGCCCGGGCTGCGCGAGGGCGACCGGCAGGCGCTGCTGCGGGCCACGGCGAAGCTGGAGGCGGCGGCCGGTGAGGCGGCGGGCGCGAGCTCGCGCCTTTCGGTGACGTTCGAGTCCGAGGGCGGGGTCTTCGCGGAGGTCGACCGGGCGATCTCGGAGCGGCGGCGGCTGTGGCTGCGCTACTACTCGCCGGCCCGGGACGAGCTGACCGAGCGCGAGGTGGACCCGATCCGGTTGTTCGCGGTGGGGCACACGTACGTGGAGGCGTGGTGCCGGCTGTCCGAGGCGCGGCGTACGTTCCGGCTGGACCGGGTCGCCGAGATCAAGCTGCTCGACGAGCCTTCGGCGCCGCCGGAGATCGAGCTGCGGGACCTGTCGGAGGGGCTCGTGCAGCCTGCCGCCGAGGACCCGGAGGTGGTGGTCGAGGTGGGGCCCGGCGGGCGCTGGGTCGCCGAGTACTACCCGCACGACAGTGCCGAGGAGCTGCCCGACGGGGGGCTGCGGGTCACTCTGCGCACCCCGGATCCCACCTCGCTGCGGCGGCTCGCGCTGCGGCTGGGCAGGGAGGGGCGGATCGTGTCGCCGGTCGGGCTCGCGGTCAGTGCGCGGGAGGCTGCCCGGGACGCGCTCGCGGCGTACGAGAGGGAGCCGGCCGGGGGGCCGGGCGGGCTCGCGTAACACCTGTCGCCGTGTGGCCGCAGTAGTAGGTGTGGAGACCGCGGCGGTGGGTGTGGAGATCGGTGCGGCTGTGGTCGGGCGTAGAGAACAAGGTACGAGGAGAGCTGAGGGCATGTCCGTGATGTCTGGTTTTGCCGTTCCGGTGGAGGCGGTCCACTTCAAGGCGGCCTGTCCTGACTGCCGCGCCCGCTTCGAGCTGGACGCGGGAGAGTTCCGGCTGGCGATCGGCGGCAGCCGCCGTACCACCTTCTACTCCTTCACCTGCCCGGAGTGCGGGAACGCGGTCCGCAAGCCGGCCGGGGAGCGGATCGTGGAGCTCCTCACCCGGGGCGGAGTCCGGACGCTGCGTCTGCACTCCGCACTCTGACCCACGATCCGGCCCGACGCGCCCCGACCCCTTAGGCTCTGCCCATGTTCTGGCCCATGCTCGCCATCGCCCTCGGTTTTCTCGGACTCGCCGTGCTCGGCGTCCTGGCGATCAGGGTCTTCGTCGAAGTGCGCCGTCTCGGGCGCCAGGTCGCCGAGGCCTCGCAGCGGATCAATGTGGCCGCCGGGGACCTGGAGCGGTCGACGGAAAGCCTGGCGCGGACCGGCGAGGCACTGCGGTAGGCGAGGCGGTGCGGTAGCAGAGTGGTGGCCGCAGTGGTCTCCACCAGTGGTGAAGCGGGCGGTAGGCTCGAAGATGTGGCCCCTGGCGAGGCGACGGGCCGCAATCGGGGGGACGCACGGGCATTGCCCTGCGTTTACCCCTGCGGGTTACGATCGCTGACAGCGCGGCGACCGGACAGATGTCCGGCCGGTCGAGTGCCAGACCCCCCTGTCGCCTCGGTGAAGAAGGTAAACAGCATGAACCTCGGTGGACCCGAAATCATCCTCATCATTCTGGTCGTCCTCCTGCTCTTCGGTGCCAAGAAGCTGCCGGACATGGCCCGCTCGCTGGGCAAGTCCGCCCGCATCCTCAAGAGCGAGGCCAAGGCGATGAAGAAGGACGACGCTCCCGAGCCGGCCCCCGCGGACCCGCAGAGCCAGGGCCCGGTCGTGGAAGCCCCCCGCACCATCAAGGCAGCGCCCGGCGACGTGACCAGCTCGCGCCCGGTGGCCGAGCCCACCGACACCCAGCGCTGACCCATGGTCCGCCGCAGGCACCGCAACAGGTGACCTGCTGCCGCACGAGATGAGGACGTGGGTTGCTCAAGTCTGCCCGCAAGACGGAGAAGGACCCCGAGGGGCGGATGCCCCTCCTGGAACACCTGCGTGAGCTCCGCAACCGGCTCGCCAAGGGTGTGTCCGCCATTCTGGTGGCGACCATCGTGGCTCTCGTCTTCAGCGAGAAGCTGCTCGGTTTCATCACGGAGCCGGTGCCGAAGTGCGCCCCGGGTGTCACGAGCAGCGGTGGCAACTGCGCCATCGTCGCCTTCAGCTCGCTCATGTCGCCGATCAGCGTGACGATCCAGGTGAGTCTCACCGTCGGGCTCGTGGCGTCGAGCCCGGTCTGGCTGTACCAGCTGTGGGCGTTCATCGCGCCGGGTCTGCACCGGAACGAGAAGAAGTACACGTACGCCTTCGTCGGCGCTGCCGTGCCACTGTTCGCGGGCGGCGCCTACCTCGCGTACCTGATCCTCCCGATCAGCGTGAAGGTGCTCATCAGCTTCACGCCCGACGGGTCCGCGAACATCCTCCAGCTCAATGACGTCCTCGACTTCACCCTGCGTATGGTGCTCGTCTTCGGTGTCTCCTTCGAGCTGCCGCTGGCCCTGATCATGCTCAACATCACCGGTGTCCTCTCCGGCAAGCGCATGATCAAGTGGTGGCGCGGCGTCATCATGGGTGTCTTCGTCTTCGGCGCCGTGATCACGCCGACGACCGACCCCGTCGGCATGCTCGCGCTGGCCGGGCCGATCGCCGTCCTCTACTTCGTCGCGGTCGGCTTCTCGCTGCTGAACGACAAGCGGCGCAGCCGCAACGACCCGGACGCCGCTCTCGACGACGACGAGGCGTCCGTCCTCGACCTCCGCCCCGAGCCGCTGGACCACGAGATCGAACCGGTCTCCGCATCCCGCATGCTGCCGGAGCAGGCGAGTGCCCACGGGCCCAAGCAGCTCAACGGTTACGACGACATCACCTGACCTTGTAGGGTCCCCCCGGACGAAGCCTGGGGGGCCTTTCTGTGACCAGCTCGGTGAAGAGTTCCGCGACCGGACGGATCACGCTGTTCGTCAATCCCACCGCAGGGCGCGGCCGGGGCGCGCAGGCCGCGCAGCCGGCCGCTTCCGCGTTGCGGGAGGCCGGTTTCCCGGTACGTACGGTGCTGGGCGTCGATGCCGGCGACGCGCTGCGGCGGGCGCGCGAGGCGGTCGCCGCCGGGACCGGGGCGCTGGTCGCCGTCGGCGGCGACGGCATGGTCAACCTCGCGCTGCAGGCGGTGGCGGGGACCGCCACCCCGCTCGGGGTGGTCGCGGTGGGCACCGGGAACGACTTCGCGCGGGCGCTCGGGCTTCCGGTGCGGGACCCGTGGGCGGCCGGCCGGCTGGCCGCCGGGGCGCTGCTGGCCGGGCAGGTCCGGGAGATCGACCTGGGGCGGGCCGACGGCCGGTGGTTCGGCGGGGTGCTGGCCTCCGGGTTCGACTCGCGGGTCAACGACCGCGGCAACCGGATGCGGCTGCCCGCAGGACGCTTCAAGTACGACCTGGCGATGCTCGCCGAACTCGCCTCCTTCCGGCCGACTGCGTACCGGATGCGCCTCGACGACGGGCCCGCGCAGGAGATCGCCGCGACGCTCGTCGCCGTCGGCAACGGGACTTCGTACGGCGGAGGCATGCGTATCTGTGCGGACGCCCTCCTCGACGACGGGCTGTTCGACGTGACGGTGGTCGGCGACTGTTCCCGTACGACCCTCGTCCGGGTCTTCCCGAAGGTGTACCGGGGGACGCATCTCGGCCACCGGGCCGTCAGCACCTACCGTGCGAAGAAGATCGAGCTGTCGGCCGCGGGGATCACCGCGTACGCCGACGGGGAGCCGCTCGGGGCGCTGCCGCTGACCGCCCGGTGCGTGCCGGGGGCCCTGCGGGTGCTGGTGCCGGACGCACCGGGACCGTGGCGGGGACCGGGGCAGGCAGCCGGATTCCAAGGGTGAACAAAGATCGGGCTGAGTGTCGGAGGTGGCGGGTAGGCTCGAAGACAAGATGACAGAGGACCTCTCACCAGCCGAGCGATACGCCGCCTCCCGGATCCGCGCCGCCGAGGACGCCACCGCGCTCGCCCCCTTCCGCGCCATGTACGAATTCGACCTGGACCCGTTCCAGATCGAGGCCTGCCAGGCCCTGGAGGCGGGCAAGGGCGTGCTGGTCGCGGCACCCACCGGCTCGGGCAAGACGATCGTCGGCGAATTCGCCGTGCACCTCGCCCTCACGCAGGGCGGCAAGTGCTTCTACACCACGCCCATCAAGGCGCTGTCCAACCAGAAGTACCAGGACCTCGTGAAGCGCTACGGCGCCGACAAGGTCGGCCTGCTGACGGGTGACAACAGCGTCAACGCGGACGCGCCCGTGGTCGTCATGACCACCGAGGTGCTGCGCAACATGCTCTACGCGGGCTCGCAGTCCCTCCTGGGCCTCGCGTACGTGGTCATGGACGAGGTGCACTACCTCTCCGACCGCTTCCGGGGAGCCGTCTGGGAGGAGGTGATCATTCACCTGCCCGAGTCGGTGACCCTGGTGTCGCTGTCGGCGACCGTGTCCAACGCGGAGGAGTTCGGCGACTGGCTCGACACGGTGCGCGGCGACACCGCCGTCATCGTCTCCGAGCACCGCCCCGTGCCGCTGTGGCAGCACGTGCTGGCCGGGCGGAAGATGTACGACCTCTTCGAGGAGTCCGACGACGGCCGCGGCGGGCGCCGCGAGGTCAACCCGGACCTGCTGCGCATGGCCCGCATGGAGAACCAGAAGACGTACAACCCGCGCGACCGGCGCAAGGGCAAGATGGTCCGCGAGGCCGACCGGGAGCGCGAGCGGCGCCAGCGCACCCGGATCTGGACACCGAGCCGGGCCGAGGTCATCGAGCGGCTCGACTCCGCAGGGCTGCTGCCCGCGATCACCTTCATCTTCAGCAGGGCCGGCTGCGAGGCCGCCGTCCAGCAGTGCATGTACGCGGGACTGCGGCTCAACGACGAGGACGGGCGGCAGCGGGTCCGCGAGATCGTCGAGGCGCGGACCGCCGCGATTCCGGGCGAGGACCTCCACGTCCTCGGCTACTACGAGTGGCTGGAAGGGCTGGAGCGGGGCATCGCCGCGCACCACGCGGGCATGCTGCCGACCTTCAAGGAGGTCGTGGAGGAGCTGTTCGTACGGGGCCTGGTGAAGGCGGTCTTCGCGACGGAGACCCTGGCGCTGGGCATCAACATGCCCGCCAGGTCCGTGGTGCTGGAGAAGCTCGTCAAGTGGAACGGCGAGCAGCACGCCGACATCACCCCCGGCGAGTACACCCAGCTCACCGGCCGGGCCGGGCGGCGCGGCATCGACGTCGAGGGACACGCGGCGGTGCTCTGGCAGCGCGGCATGGACCCGGGCGCGCTCGCGGGCCTTGCGGGCACGCGGACATATCCGCTGCGCTCCAGCTTCCGGCCGTCGTACAACATGGCGGTCAACCTGGTCCAGCAGTTCGGCCGGCACCGGTCGCGGGAGCTCCTGGAGACCTCCTTCGCGCAGTTCCAGGCGGACAAGTCGGTCGTCGGGATCTCCAAGCAGGTCCAGCGGAACGAGGAAGGGCTGGAGGGCTACGAGCAGGGCATGACCTGCCACCTCGGGGACTTCGCCCAGTACGCGGCGCTGCGCCGCGACCTCAAGGACCGTGAGACCGACCTCGCCAAGCAGGGCGCGGCCCAGCGGCGGGTGGCGGCGGCCGACTCGCTGGAGAAGCTCAAGACCGGTGACGTCATCCACGTGCCGACGGGGAAGTTCGCGGGTCTCGCACTGGTGCTGGACCCGGGAGTCCCGGCGGGCCGCAGCAACGGGCACCGCGGGTTCGAGCAGCACGACGGGCCGCGGCCCCTGGTGCTGACCGCCGAGCGGCAGGTCAAGCGGCTCGCGGGCATCGACTTCCCGGTGCCGGTGGAGGCGCTGGACCGGATGCGGATCCCGAAGTCCTTCAACCCGCGCTCCCCGCAGTCGCGGCGCGATCTCGCGTCCCAGCTGCGGACCAAGGCCGGGCACCTCGCACCCGAGCGGCACCGCAGGGGGCGGGCGGAGGCGGCCGACGACCGGGAGATCGCCCGGCTGCGGGCCGCACTGCGCGCGCACCCGTGCCACGGTTGCGACGAGCGCGAGGACCACGCCCGGTGGGCGGAGCGCTACCACCGGCTCCAGCGCGACACCAGGCAGCTGGAGCAGCGGATCGAGGGGCGGACCAACACCATCGCCCGTACCTTCGACCGGATCTACGCCCTGCTGACCGAGCTGGACTACCTGCGCGGCGACGAGGCCACCGAGCACGGCAAGCGGCTGGCGCGACTGTACGGCGAGCTGGACCTGCTGGCTTCGGAATGCCTGCGGGCGGGCGTCTGGGAGGGCCTGAGCCCTGCCGAACTGGCCGCGTGCGTCTCGGCGTTGGTGTACGAGGCGCGGCAGTCCGACGACGCGGTGGCGCCGAAGGTGCCGGGGGGTGCGGCGAAGGAGGCGCTCGGCGAGATGGTGCGGATCTGGGGCCGGCTGGACGCCCTGGAGGAGGACCACAAGATCAACCAGGCGGAGGGGGTCGGCCAGCGCGAGCCCGATCTCGGATTCGCCTGGGCGGTCCACCTGTGGGCCTCGGGGAAGGCGTTGGACGAGGTGCTGCGGGAGGCGGAGATGCCGGCCGGGGACTTCGTGCGCTGGTGCAAGCAGGTGATCGACGTGCTGGGGCAGGTCGCCGCTGCGGCACCCCGGGAGGACAGCACGGTCGCCAAGAACGCCCGGAAGGCCGTGGACGCGGTGCGGCGGGGCGTGGTGGCGTACAGCTCGGTGGGTTAGCCGGTCCGCCCGAGCGAGGACCGGGCCCCGGTCGGATCCGTTCCGGCCGGGGCCTTCGTCATGCCGCCCAGCCTTCGGGGTCGGACCAGGCCTGGAGGGTGCGGCGGCTCTCGAAGTGGCGGTGTGCACCGGTGAGGGGGTCGGTGAACTCCAGTGTGCGGGCGAGTAGTTGGAGCGGGCGGGTGAAGTCGTCGGGGGCCGGGTCCGTGAGGTGCGGGAAGTACGGGTCGCCGAGGATGGGGAGGCCGACGGCGTTCATGTGGACGCGGAGCTGGTGGGTGCGGCCGGTGCGGGGGGTGAGGCGGTAGCGGGCCAGGTCCGCTCTGTGGCCGGTCAGTTCGACGAGGCTCTCGCTGTTGGGCTCGCCCGGGATCTCGTGGGCGGCGACGGTGCCGGGGACCTTTTCGATCCGGCTGCGGATCGTGCGGGGGAGGGCGAGGTCCGGGTCGTACCGGGCCAACGCCTCGTACTCCTTGTGGACCTGGCGGTCCCGGAAGAGGTTCTGGTACGCGCCCCTGGCGGACGGGTCCACGACGAAGAGCACCAGGCCCGCGGTCAGCCGGTCCAGTCGGTGTGCCGGACTCAGGGCGGGAATGCCGAGGTCGTGGCGGAGACGTGCCAGCGCGGTCTGGGTGATGTGACTGCCGCGGGGGGTGGTGGCCAGGAAGTGGGGCTTGTCTGCCACCAGGATGTGGTCGTCACGGTGGAGTACGTGGACGGGGAAGGGGACCGTGGGCTCCGGGGCGAGGTCGCGGTGGAACCAGATGTCGAGGCCGGGGGTGTACGGGGCGTCCGGGGCCAGGGGGGTGCCGTCGGCGGTGACGAACGCGCCGGTGCGGAGCATGCGGTCGACGGTGGCGGGGCCGGCGGCGGAGAGGGCGGCGAGGAGGTGGGAGCGGGCGGTGGGCGGGTCCGGGGCTGCTGTCCCTGTCTCCGCCGCCGCTGCTTCCGCCGTTTTGGCGGGTGGGAACTTCAGGTGGAGGGGGTCGATGCCGAGGCGCTGGGGGAGCGGGGCGGGGGGGGGCCTGCGGCGGCGGGGTCTTCGGTTCATGTCGGGACAAGGGTACGGAGGGGCGGGGCGGGGGCAGTACGGCCGGCGCCGGTGGGGTTGATGTCCCGGGCCGCGCCCGGTGCGCGGCTGCGCCGCGCGTCCTCGAACGCCGGACGGGCTGTCTCTGTCGGACGGGCTGCGTCTGTCGGGCGGGCTGGAGAGCGGAGGGTCAGGTCGGGGTGTGGGCGAGCTTCAGGGCGAGGTGCTGCAGGTCCGGGAGGCGGAGGGTGCGGTGGAAGCCGGGGAGGGGGACGTGGAGGGGGTCCGTCCAGCGGGTGGGGATGGCCTCCGCGCCGTAGGACGCACCGGCCAGCGCGCCCGTCACGGCCGCGACGGTGTCCGTGTCGCCGCCCAGGTCGATCGCCGCCGCGAGCGCGTCCTCGAAGGTGTCCGTGGTGTGCAGCGCCCAGAGCGCGGAGCCGAGGCACGGCCAGACCGCGCCGTTGAACTCCGTGGCGTCGTCCGGGTGCCAGTCCGGGGCGAGGACCTTGGCCCACCGGGCACGGTGGTCCGGGTGGACCTCGGCCAGTGCGCCGGGGACCGCCGCGACGACGGCGGTGGCGGGGTGGTTCTCGTCGGGGTGCAGGGCTGCTCGGACCAGTTCGTGGAAGACCGCCGTGCCTTCCCACGCGGCCCGGTCGCCGTGGGTGAGGGCGGCGATGCGGCGGGCGGCGGACATGGTCGTCCCGCGGTCCGTGCGGGCGAAGTGGACCGCTGACGTGGCTGCCCGCATCAGGGAGCCGTTGCCCGCCGCGTAGATGTTGATCTGGAAGTGGAGTGCTGCGGCCAGGTCCCAGGGCTCGCCGTTGGTGAGGACGTCCTCGGTCTGGAGGCCGATGTCCTTGGGCTCGGCCGCCGCCCAGCGCTGGAAGCGGGCGAAGATGTCGGGGAGGTTCAGGGCGGAGTGGTCGAGGAGGGATTCGGCGACCAGCACTGCCATTTGCGTGTCGTCCGTCGCCTCGCCCGGGTCCCAGCCGCCGCCCCCGCACATCTCTCCCGTACCGTCGCCGAACCGCTCGCGGAACGCGCCCCCGAGCTGGAACTCGAAGGGCGCGCCGAGCGCGTCGCCGACGGCCGAGCCGACGACCGTGCCTATGGCCCGGGAGGCCGGGGTGGGCGGGGACGGCCGGGCGGCCGTGTCCGTGGGGATGATGCTCATGGGGGAAGCGTACGGACACGGCCCGGGGTGCCGTCAGGCCTTCGGCATCAGGACGGTGTCGACGATGTGGACCGTCGCGTTGGCGGTCGGGACGTTGCCGCAGACCACGTTCGAGACGTCGTTGACCTTGTAGGCCTCGCCGGAGCCCGAGGTGGTGAGGGTGGACTTCTGGAGCGTCGGGTAGGTGCCGCTCTCCAGCTGCTTCGGGGCCAGCTTCTCGCCGACCACGTGGTAGGTGAGGATGCTCGTCAGCTTGGCCTTGTCGGCGAGCACCGCGTCCAGATCGGCCTTCGGGAGCTTGGCGAACGCGTCGTTGGTGGGCGCGAACACCGTGATGTTCCGGGCGTTGTTGAGGGTGTCGACCAGACCTGCCTTCTTGACCGCGGTCACCAGGGTGGACAGGGCCGGGTTGTTGGACGCGGCGGTGGCCACCGGGTCCTTGGCCATCCCGTCGAAGCTGCCCTTGCCCTCCTTCGGGACACCGGCACAGCCCGGGCCGAACGGGCCGCTCGCCGGGGCGGCGTCGGACGGGGCCGAGCCCATGCTCGCCTCCTGGGAGGGCGAGGACTTGGCGCCGGCGGCGTCCGTGGACGTGCCGCCGTCCGAGCAGCCCGTGAGGGCCAGCGGGAGGACGGCCGCCGCGGCGACGGCGAGGGCGGCACGGCGGGCGAGGGTACGGGTGGTGCTCATGGCGTTCTCCTTGTGCGGTACGGGAATTGGGGAGGGGTTGGGGAGGGACGGTCGGGATCAGGTCACGGAGACCACCACCGAATGGAGGCCGGTCGCGCCGTCGGGGACCGTTCCGACGCGGCGTTCGGTCTGGGTGCTGCCCTCGCGGTCCGTCGCGCGGACTTCGAGGGTGTGGCTCCCCGGGGTGGCCGGCCACGGCCACCGCCACTGCCGCCAGGTGTCGCGGCTGGTCTCGGTGGCGAGCCGGGCGTCCTGCCACGGGCCGCCGTCGACGCGCACCTCCACCCGGGCGATGCCCCGGTGCTGTGCCCAGGCGACTCCGGCGACCGTCACCGTGCCCGCCTTCGGCGAGGCGAAGGGGCGCGGGGTGTCGATGCGCGACTGCGTCTTGATCGGCGCCTCGCGGGCCCAGCCGCGCCGGACCCAGTACGTGTCGAAGTCGTCGAACGAGGCCAGTTCGATCTCCTGGAGCCATTTGCACGCCGATACGTAGCCGTACAGGCCGGGGACGACCATGCGGACCGGGAAGCCGTGGTCGAAGGGGAGGGGCTCGCCGTTCATGCCGACGGCGAGGAGGGCGTCGCGGCCGTCCAGGACCGTCTCGACGGGCGAGCCGAGCGTCATGCCGTCGACGGAGCGCGCGACGAGCTGGTCGGCGGGACCGCCGCCGGAGGGCGGCCGTACACCCGCTTCGCGGAGCAGGTCCGCCAGCCGTACGCCGATCCAGCGTGCGTTGCCCACGTAGGGGCCGCCGACCTGGTTGGACACGCAGGTCAGGGTGGTGTCGCGCTCGATCAGGGGGCGGCGCAGCAGGTCTGCGTACGAGAGGACCAGGGGGCGGGTCACGCCCTTGCCGTGGATCGTCAGGCGCCAGCGGGTGGCGTCGACGCGGGGCACGACGAGCGCGGTGTCGACGCGGTAGAAGTCCCGGTTGGGGGTGGTCAGCGGGCCGAGCCCCGGCACGCGCAGCTCGGCGCCGGAGGGCACCGGCCGGGCCCGCTCGGCGGGCGCGGGAATCGCGATCCGGGAGCGTGCGGCGGCAGCGTCGGCCTGCCGACCGGAGTTGAGCCGGCGGCCGAGGAGCCCGGCGCCGGCGGACGCGGCGGCCACGGCGGACGCGGCGACCACGAAGGCGCGGCGGTCGAAGGCGGGGCGGTCGGAGGCGGGGCGGTCGGGAGCGGGGCGGTCGAGGGCGGGGGTGCGGGGCGCGTCGGTGGTCGCTACGTCGTGCGGGCCCCCTTCGGACGGGTCCGCGCCGTCCCTCAGGTCCGCGCCGTCCCCGTGCG
>NZ_JBSGZD010000157.1:0-17827 GCF_053610825.1 Streptomyces sp. NPDC054863
GCGCTGAGCGGGGCCGACGTTTCGCTGCGGTTTCAGCCCTACCGTCCGGGTTGCCGGGTGGGCTTGCAGTCCTCCCAGCCCGCCTGCCAATCGGGAAGCCCCTTCGACTTCCCGATGGAACCCTTGTCGATAACCGAGCCGACATCTCCCGAGGGGCCCTTGAGCTTGACGACCCGGTCGGGATAGGAGCCGCCTCCGTCGGTGTACTCGGTGGTGAGCATCCCGTCGGTGACCTTCCAGGCGGAAGTGCCCTTGCCCGACGGCCTGGCGTCGGCCGGAATGCTGGTCGGGCCGAATATCTCCTCGACGACGGCGTTCAGGGTCTCGGGCCGGGGGCCGGGCATCTGCTCGGTGGTCTCGCCACAGGCCGACCAGTCCCGCACGGTGATGACTTCCGGAGAGCTGGATTTCCAGAGACGTTCTTCGGCCACCTCTCCGTCGACGCGCGAGAGGAACCGCAGGGTGTCGATCCGCTCGCTCTGGTGGGACGCGTAGATGGTGACGTGGCGCCCGAGCGGGTTGCCCCGGCTTCCCTTTTCCGTCATCAGGGTCTCGGTGAAACTCACCAGGGCGATCGCTTCCGGTGCGGCCTTGGGCTTCGTCGCCGGTGCGTCGCCCGGGGCGTGGAGAGCAACGAGGGATCCGGCCGCGGCGACGGCCGCGAGCCCGGAAGTGATGAGCCATGTTCGCTTCGTCATGAGCAGTCCAGCATGTTCGGGCCGGGGTCAGGGGCAGACGCGGGCGGAGGGTGTTCCCCGCCCGCGAGTCGCGCGGCGGGGAACACCCGTGGGTGCGTAAGGGATCAGCAGGTGAAGCGGCTGGACGGACCGTTGCCGCGGCCCACCTGCGGCCCACTGCCGCCCCTGACGGTGCCGGCCACGCGGTAGTTGTGGTTGCCCTCGCCCTCGCACTGCCAACTCAGGATGGTGTAGCCGCGGTTACCGGCCCAGGTGTCCTTGTCCAGACCCGACCAGCCGTGCCAGCGGTGGTACTGGAGCGTGGCACTGAGGCTGAAGCCCGAGCAGCTGTTGAGGGTCTTGTACCCAGCGATGGAGCGCGACTTGGCGTGCGCCGTCTTCCACGGCTTGTCCAGCTTGAGCGTGCACGTGGCCGCGGCTGCCAGGGCGGTGGGGGCGGCAGCCGGCGCGACGGTCACCTCGGCCGTCGGGTTGCCGGCGGGCGCCGTGAGGGACGTGCCGTCCGCCGTCGTGGTGGAGGTGCCGCCCGCCACCGCGGTGGAGGCACCGAGCATCAGCAGGCCGCAGGCGGCCGACACGGTAACGATGGACTTCTTCAAGGATTCCCCCTGGAGGAACTGAGGTGCGGTCTTCGACGTTTCGTTCACATGAGACGTCTGGGCACCACTGTCACGTCAGGGGCTTGGCTTGTCATGACCTTCTTTAGTGGGGGCGGGCGCCCGACCAAAGTCGATGTGATCCGCGTGCAGGCGGACAGAATCGGATACGTGCCTCGCTCGTTGTTCATCGAGGCGCCCGAAAACCGGATGGTTCGTCCGTATTACGGGCACGCCGGGTGGTGGCGTTCGCGTGCCTGGGCCCGCTGGTTGTTCCTGCGGCCGGAAGGGCCAGGTAGGGTGGCGTTGCTAATCTCTGGGCAGCCTGCACCATCGTAGGACTGCCTTGTTGTGTAACCGCCGATTCTCTTCAACCCGTCACTTCTCGCGCCACGCGCGAGTCGCAGGAGGCACCGTGCTCACCGCGTTCGCCCGGGCGTTCAAGACGCCTGACCTGCGCAAGAAGCTGCTCTTCACCCTCGGTATCATCGTACTTTTCAGGCTCGGGTCGCACATTCCGGTCCCCGGCGTGAATTACAAGAACGTCCAGACGTGCCTGAACCAGGCTGATTCCGGCGCTGGGCTGCTCGGCATGATGCAGATGTTCAGTGGCGGTGCGTTGTTGCAGATCAGTATCTTTGCGCTCGGCATCATGCCGTACATCACGGCGAGTATCATCCTTCAGCTCCTGACCGTGGTCATCCCGCGACTGGAAGCCTTGAAGAAGGAAGGTCAGTCCGGTACGGCGAAGATCACGCAGTACACGCGGTACTTGACCGTGGCGCTGGCAGTCCTTCAGGGCACCGGCCTCGTGGCGACCGCCAACTCCGGTGCGCTGTTCCAGGCCTGCCCGGAGGCGATCCGGTCTCAGATCGTGCCGGACAAGTCGATCTTCACGACCGTCGTCATGGTCATCACCATGACCGCCGGCACCGCCGCGGTGATGTGGCTCGGTGAGCTCGTCACCGACCGCGGCATCGGCAACGGCATGTCCATCCTGATGTTCATCTCGATCGCCGCGGGCTTCCCGACGTCGCTGTGGGCCATCAAGGACGGCGGCAAGATGGCCGACGGCTGGATCGAGTTCGGGATCGTCATCCTGGTCGGATTCGCGATGGTCGGCCTGGTGGTGTTCGTCGAGCAGGCTCAGCGGCGCATTCCGGTCCAGTACGCGAAGCGCATGATCGGGCGGAAGTCGTACGGCGGCACGTCGACGTACATCCCGCTGAAGGTGAACCAGGCGGGTGTCATCCCCGTCATCTTCGCTTCTTCGCTGCTCTACATCCCCGCCCTGATCGTCCAGTTCTCCGGTTCCTCCGCCGGCTGGGCCCAGTGGATCTCGAACAATATGGTCAAGGGCGACCATCCCTACTACATCGTCACGTACTTCCTGTTGATCGTGTTCTTCGCCTTCTTCTACGTGGCGATCTCGTTCAACCCCGACGAAGTCGCTGACAATATGAAGAAGTATGGTGGCTTCATCCCGGGCATCCGGGCAGGTCGACCTACTGCTGAGTACCTGAGTTACGTGCTGAACCGCATCACGTGGCCGGGATCGCTGTACCTGGGTCTGATCGCTCTCGTGCCGACGATGGCGTTGGCCGGCTTCGGTGCCAGCCAGGACTTCCCGTTCGGCGGCACAAGCATCCTCATCATCGTGGGTGTGGGTCTGGAGACCGTGAAGCAGATCGAGAGCCAGCTCCAGCAGCGCAATTACGAAGGGTTCCTCCGCTGATGCGTATCGTCCTCGTCGGGCCGCCGGGCGCGGGCAAGGGAACGCAGGCCGCGTTCCTCGCCACGAACCTGTCGATCCCGCACATTTCGACGGGTGACCTCTTCCGGGCCAACATCAGCCAGGGCACCGCCCTCGGCATGCAGGCCAAAGCCATCATGGATGCCGGAAATCTGGTCCCCGACGAGGTCACGATCGGCATGGCGCTGGACCGCATGGGCCAGAGCGATGCCGAGAACGGTTTCCTGCTGGACGGCTTCCCGCGCAACGTCTTCCAGGCGGAGGCGCTGGACGCCGCGCTGAAGGACCAGGGGCAGAAGCTGGACGCCGTCCTGGACCTTGAGGTCCCGGAGGACGAGGTCGTGAAGCGGATCGCCGGCCGGCGCATCTGCCGCAACGATTCCGCTCATGTCTTCCACGCCACGTACAGCCCGCCGAAGACCGAGGGCGTCTGTGACGTCTGCGGCGGCGAGCTCTACCAGCGCCCGGACGACACCGAGGAGACCGTGCGCAAGCGGCTCGACGTCTACCACACGCAGACCGAGCCGATCATCGACCACTACAAGGCGCAGGGCCTGGTGGTCACCCTCTCCGCGGAAGGCAAGGTCGCCGAGGTGACCGAGCGCGCGATGGACGCCCTGAAGAAGACGGCCTAGGCCCCTCAAGGCGCCCGGGTTCTGTACGTACGACGGTGAAGGCCGCGGTGTCCATGGGACGCCGCGGCCTCGCTGTTTCGGCCGTACTGTGGAAACGAAGTCATACGAGAGCGTGGAAGGCACATCCATGGTGGAGATCAAGACTCCCGAGCAGATCGCGAAGATGCGTGAGGCGGGGCTGGTCGTCGCCGCCATTCACGCGGCGACCCGTGCGGCGGCCGTTCCCGGCGCCAGTACGAAGGACCTCGACGAGGTCGCCCGCAAGGTGCTCGCGGAGCACGGCGCGAAGTCCAACTTCCTGGGGTACGGCGGCTTCCCCGCCACCATCTGCACCTCGGTGAACGAGGTCGTCGTGCACGGCATCCCGGACGAGAAGACCGTCCTCAAGGACGGCGACATCATCTCCATCGACTGCGGCGCCATCATCGACGGCTGGCACGGCGACGCCGCGTACACCGCCTTCGTCGGCAGTGGTCACGCACCGGAGCTGCTGGAGCTCTCCCGGGTGACCGAGGAGTCGATGTGGGCGGGCATCGCGGCCATGAAGCTGGGCAACCGGCTGGTCGACGTGTCCAAGTCCATCGAGGGCTACGTCCGCCGCCAGCCGCGGCCGGCCACCGGCAAGTACGGGATCATCGAGGACTACGGCGGGCACGGCATCGGCTCCGAGATGCACATGGACCCGCACGTGCTGAACTACGTCACGCGCAAGCGCGGCAAGGGCATCAAGCTGGTCCCCGGCGTCTGCCTCGCGATCGAGCCGATGATCTCGCTGGGCACGGCCCAGACCGAGGTCCTCGCCGACGACTGGACGGTCATCACGACGGACGGCACCTGGTCCTCGCACTGGGAGCACTCCATCGCGCTGACCGAGAACGGCCCGCTGGTACTGACCGCCGTCGACGGCGGCAAGGCGAAGCTGGCGGAGTACGGCATCACGGCGGCGCCGGACCCGCTGGGCTGAGCGGCTTTACGGGCACTGGAGTGAATGCCGCATAACGATCACCAGTGTTGGGCAAACTTGACGGATTCGTCTTTTCGAGTGGCCTGACGTAGACTGACTCGTCGGCTCTCGTGCATCCGTGTGCCTGCATTCTGGATGCGAGAGTCGATCAAGGTAGCCGATTCGAAGGGCGAAGCGTGGCCAAGAAGCAAGGTGCCATCGAAATCGAGGGCACCGTGATCGAGTCCCTCCCGAACGCAATGTTCAAGGTGGAACTGCAGAACGGTCACAAAGTCCTCGCGCACATCAGCGGCAAGATGCGTATGCACTACATCCGCATCCTCCCGGATGACCGGGTCGTCGTGGAGCTCTCTCCGTACGACCTGACGCGTGGCCGGATCGTCTACCGGTACAAGTAGATCTGCCGAGCCCCTTCCGGGGGGCTAGTGGCACTGACCCGGAGAACCTGACATCCCATGAAGGTCAAGCCGAGCGTCAAGAAGATCTGCGACAAGTGCAAGGTGATCCGCCGTCACGGTCGGGTCATGGTCATCTGCGAAAACCTGCGCCACAAGCAGCGCCAGGGCTGACGCACGACCTTTCCTGCATCTCGCAGTTCTTCGCGCGACGCAAGCAATTCGTACATACGCAGAGCACGCCAGGTCCTCGTGGCCGGCGGCACCTCCGGCGGGGGCCGGGGACCCGGACGTACCACGCCCACTCGGTGAAATGTCACCGTGGTGGGATCGGCGGTCGGGAGCAGCTCTGTGGAAGACCCCCGAACTAACAACTGGAGCCATTGAATGGCACGCGTTTCAGGTGTTGACATCCCGCGCGAAAAGCGTGTGGAGATCGCCCTCACCTACGTCTTCGGCATCGGCCGCACCCTGGCGAAGGAAACCCTCGCCTCCACCGGTGTGAACCCGAACACCCGCGTTCGTGACCTGGCCGAAGAGGACCTGGTCAAGATCCGCGAGTACGTGGACGCCAACCTCAAGACCGAGGGTGACCTCCGTCGCGAGGTGCAGGCCGACATCCGCCGCAAGGTGGAGATCGGCTGCTACCAGGGTCTGCGTCACCGCCGCGGCCTGCCGGTCCACGGCCAGCGCACCAGCACGAACGCTCGTACCCGCAAGGGCCCGCGTCGCGCCATCGCCGGTAAGAAGAAGCCGGGCAAGAAGTAGTCCTCAGCCGGACGCTTTTCAAGCGGTCTTCGCTGTAGGACCGATCACCTCCCTCTCCATCTGGAGTAAGACATGCCCCCCAAGGGACGTCAGGGCGCTGCCAAGAAGGTGCGCCGCAAGGAAAAGAAGAACGTCGCTCACGGCCACGCGCACATCAAGAGCACGTTCAACAACACGATCGTGTCCATCACGGACCCGACCGGCAACGTGATCTCGTGGGCCTCCGCGGGCCACGTGGGCTTCAAGGGCTCGCGCAAGTCCACCCCCTTCGCCGCGCAGATGGCCGCCGAGTCGGCCGCCCGCCGCGCGCAGGAGCACGGCATGCGCAAGGTTGACGTCTTCGTCAAGGGTCCGGGCTCCGGCCGCGAGACCGCGATCCGCTCCCTCCAGGCCACTGGCCTTGAGGTCGGTTCGATCCAGGACGTCACCCCGACGCCGCACAACGGCTGCCGCCCGCCGAAGCGTCGTCGCGTCTGATTCGTCGCCTTACGGCGTCGCATCGATTTTTACCGTGGTGCGGGCGGCGTGGAGACCGACCTCCTCGTCGCCCGGACTGCGTTTTCGGGCGGTACAGCTCTTCGGAGCCGTACCGCCCGTACCCTTGTGGTAGTTGGCGTCAAATAGTGGGCGCCAAGAACAAGAAGGAACCCCATGCTTATTGCTCAGCGCCCGTCGCTGACCGAAGAGGTCGTCGACGAGTACCGCTCCCGGTTCGTCATCGAGCCGCTGGAGCCCGGCTTCGGTTACACGCTCGGCAACTCCCTGCGTCGTACCCTCCTGTCGTCCATCCCGGGTGCCGCTGTCACCAGCATCCGGATCGACGGTGTCCTGCACGAGTTCACCACCGTGCCGGGCGTCAAGGAGGACGTCACCGACCTCATCCTCAACATCAAGCAGCTGGTCGTCTCCTCGGAGCACGACGAGCCGGTCGTGATGTACCTGCGCAAGCAGGGTCCCGGCCTGGTCACCGCTGCTGACATCGCCCCGCCGGCCGGTGTCGAGGTCCACAACCCGGACCTCGTGCTGGCGACGCTGAACGGCAAGGGCAAGCTGGAGATGGAGCTGACCGTCGAGCGCGGTCGCGGCTACGTCTCCGCCGTTCAGAACAAGCAGGTGGGCCAGGAGATCGGTCGCATTCCGGTCGACTCCATCTACTCCCCGGTGCTCAAGGTCACGTACAAGGTCGAGGCGACCCGTGTCGAGCAGCGCACCGACTTCGACAAGCTGATCGTCGACGTCGAGACCAAGCAGGCCATGCGTCCGCGTGACGCCATGGCGTCGGCCGGTAAGACCCTGGTCGAGCTGTTCGGTCTGGCGCGCGAGCTCAACATCGATGCCGAGGGCATCGACATGGGCCCGTCGCCGACGGACGCGGCGCTCGCCGCTGATCTCGCCCTGCCGATCGAGGAGCTTGAGCTCACCGTTCGGTCGTACAACTGCCTCAAGCGCGAGGGCATCCACTCGGTGGGCGAGCTCGTGGCCCGCTCCGAGGCGGACCTGCTCGACATTCGCAACTTCGGTGCGAAGTCGATCGACGAGGTCAAGATGAAGCTCAACGGCATGGGCCTGGCCCTCAAGGACAGCCCCCCCGGGTTCGACCCGACCGCTGCCGCCGACGCCTTCGGCGCCGACGACGACGCGGATGCCGGTTTCGTGGAGACCGAGCAGTACTGAGAGTGGCTGGGGGCAACCCCAGAGGGTCGCAACGTCGACACCGAGCAGTACTAGTCCGTACGGACTGCTGAAATCTTCCGTGGGGCATTAGCCCTTCGGTAACTGACACCGGTACCTGATACGGCCGGTGCAGATCACAAGGAGAAACACCATGCCGCGTCCCGCAAAGGGTGCCCGTCTGGGCGGCAGCGCCGCGCACGAGAAGCTGCTCCTCGCCAACCTGGCGAAGGCGCTCTTCGAGCACGGTCGCATCACGACGACCGAGGCCAAGGCCCGCCGCCTGCGCCCCGTCGCCGAGCGTCTCGTCACGAAGGCGAAGAAGGGCGACATCCACAACCGTCGCCTGGTGCTTCAGACGATCACGGACAAGAGCATCGTCCACACGCTCTTCACCGAGATCGCGCCGCGTTACGAGAACCGCCCCGGTGGTTACACGCGCATCACGAAGATCGGCAACCGTCGTGGCGACAACGCCCCGATGGCGGTCATCGAGCTGGTCGAGGCCCTGACCGTGCAGCAGAACGCTGTCGGCGAGGCCGAGGCTGCCACGAAGCGCGCGGTCAAGGAAGACGACGCCAAGGCCGAGCAGGCTGAGGTCGTCGAGGACGCGAAGCCCGAGGGCGACGAGTCCAAGTAGTACCGAGCAGTACCTGGACGGGCCCGTTCCCAGTTTTTCTGGGGGCGGGCCCGTCCTGTTTTCCGGGTGTGCCTGTGTGTTCTGTGTGTTCTGTGTGTTCCGTGGTGAGCGTGGAGGTTGGTTGTGGCTGACGAGGTGGCGGACGGTTTTGTACGGGTGCGGCTGGACCTCTCGTACGACGGCAAGGACTTCTCGGGGTGGGCGAAGCAGCCCAGCGGGCGGCGGACCGTCCAGGGGGAGATCGAGGCGGCGCTGCGGACGGTGACGCGCTCGGACACGACGTACGACCTGACGGTTGCCGGGCGGACCGATTCCGGGGTGCACGCGCGCGGGCAGGTCGCGCACGTGGATCTGCCGGAGGACGTGTGGGCCGAGCACGAGGGGAAGCTGCTGCGGCGGCTGGCGGGGCGTCTGGGGCACGACGTCCGGGTGTGGAAGGTGGCGCCGGCGCCGGAGGGCTTCAACGCGCGGTTCTCGGCGATCTGGCGGCGTTACCAGTACCGGGTGACGGACCATCCGGGCGGCGTTGATCCACTGATCCGCAGTCATGTGCTGTGGCACGACTGGGAGTTGGACGTGGCGGCCATGAATGCCGCTTCGGCGCTGCTGCTGGGGGAGCACGACTTCGCGGCGTACTGCAAGAAGCGGGAGGGGGCGACGACGATTCGTACGCTCCAGGAGCTGTGGTGGGAGCGGGGGGCCGACGGGGTGGTCACCGGGACGGTGCGGGCCGATGCCTTCTGCCACAACATGGTGCGGTCGCTGGTGGGGGCGCTGCTGTACGTCGGGGACGGCCATCGTGACGTGGAGTGGCCGGCGAAGGTGCTGGCGGCGGGGGTGCGGGACTCGTCGGTGCACGTGGTGAAGGCGCACGGGCTGACGCTGGAGGAAGTGGCGTATCCGGCGGACGAGCTGCTGGCGGCGCGGGCGGTGGAGGCACGGAACGTGCGGACGCTGCCGGGGGTGGCGGGGGTGCCCGAAGGCGGGGGCGGTTGTTGCTGATGGGGTGAGGAGGGCGGCCTGGGTGCTCTGGCTGTTCTGGGTGTTCTGGCTGTTCTGGGTGCTCCGGAGCCATTGTCAGTGGGCTGTGGGAGGGTGTTTTCAGACATCAATTCAGGTGGCTTACGGGGGCTTTGATGACGGGGGAACGGAAGCGCGGGGTGTGGGTGCTGCTGGTCGCGGTGGCGCTGTTCGGGGTGTTCGTGGTGCCGCAGGTGCTGGAGAAGGGCGACGGGGGCAGGGGTCCGGTGCGGGCGGCCGGAGTGGCGCTGGGGGTGCCGCGGGCTTCGGATGATCCGGGGGGAGGGGGATCGGAGAAGAGTCCGGCGGGAGGGAGCTCTGCGGGGGAAAGCTCTGCCGGAGGGGGGTCTGCGGGAGGGGATTCTTCGGGAGGGACTGCTGCGGGAGGGGCTGCTTCGGGGGGTGGCGAGCAGGACGACAAGGCGAGGGGTGAGGCCTTCGCTGCGGCGAGGGCCGGGGACTGTCTTGCACTGTTCGACACGGGGGACGGGTGGAACACCCGAATACCGCAGAAGGTCGGGTGCGCCGGGGACGCGGGGCTGACCAAGATCAGTGCGGTGCGGACCGGCTGGAGCGCCTGCCCGACGGGTGACGGACTGTCGTACGTAGTGCACCGCTCGGGGGCGGAGAAGCGGGTGCTGTGCCTGACCCGTCAGTACAAGACCGGGTACTGCGTGCTGGCGGAGAAGAGCACGGGCAAGGGGTCGGGGCCGGGTGGTTCGGCCATGCGGCTCGGGGCGATGACGGCCGTCGACTGCAAGGCGAAGCGCACCACGCCTCCGTACAACACGGTCCTGCACATCACCGGGGTGTACGGGCCCTCGTCAGGCCGGGCACCGGGGTCTTGCCGGCGGGCGCCGGACGACCGGACGTACTACTGGTCCTGGCAGGTCGACGGGGGCGGGACGCTGCTCTGCACGATGGTTTACCAGGGGTAGGTGCTGGGGGCTGGGCTGCGCTGGGCTGTGGCTGGGTGCTGGTCTGGGGCCGGGTGCTGGTGGTGGTCGCTTCGGTCGTTTCCCGGCTGGTGAGGGGGTTAGCGGCGGGTGGCGGCCCAGAGGAGTGCGCCGGTCACGGCGAGGGCGATGAGGGCCGCCCCGCCGAGCGCGTAGAGGAACGGGAACCAGACCAGGGCGAACAGGGCGCAGTAGCCGGCGGCGAGTACGG
Organism: Streptomyces sp. NPDC054863; assembly: GCF_053610825.1. Lineage (NCBI taxonomy): Bacteria > Bacillati > Actinomycetota > Actinomycetes > Kitasatosporales > Streptomycetaceae > Streptomyces > Streptomyces sp. NPDC054863. The sequence continues at coordinate 10,308 of NZ_JBSGZD010000157.1, forward strand.
AGAGGCCGAGCTGCACGCGCGGCGGGCCGCTGCGGTTGAGGCGTACGAGTACGGCGAGGAAGACGGCGGACCACAGGGCGGCGCGGGGCTGGTCGAAGGTGACCGTGCGGGCGAGGTCGCTGACGGTTCCGTACCAGCTCTCGTGGGCCAAGTCGGCCTGCATTCCGGCTATTTCGCGGAGTTCTTCGGGGCCGCCGGTGGCGCGCTGGGCGCTGGAGAGGGTGCTGGCCGTTGCCCGGAAGTACTCGTACACGGCGAGCAGGGTGAAGCCGAGGGTGTGCAGGACTCCGGTGGTGAACCCGGTGGCCCGGCTCCGGTATGCGGCTCGGCGCGCCTCAGGACTTGCTTCGGCGAGCGGAAGTGGGTTGGGGGCCGGGTGCTCTTCGGGGTGCTGGCGGTGCTGGTTGAAGCGCGGCGGGGGTGGGGCGGCGGGGCGGGGTGTGTGGGGTGCGCCGGATGGGTTGGCTGCGCCGACCGGTCCGGATATGTGGGATGCGCTGACGGGGCCGGATGCGCGGGCGCGCGAGGGTATGGGGGCGTAGCCGGGGGTGCTGCGCGGGGTTTCCGGGCGGGGGTTTCCGGGGCGGGGACTGTGGCTGGGGTGCGGGGCGTCGGGGCGGGGGCTGACGCCAGGGGGTTGTGTGCGGTGGGGGGTGGCAGGGGCCTGTGAGGACGTGGGGGGTTCCGGTGATGCGGGGGGCGGCTGGTGCGGGACGACCTTGGGCCAGCTGGGGCGAGGGGCTCGGGGGCCGACGGCCCCCAGCTGAGCGGTGTGGGAAGGACCCCGGGGAGTGCGCGGCTGTGAGGTGGAGGAGGGGGCGCCCTCCGGGGCGTCTGTTGTGGGTGGTGAGGGGGTGGTGGCGGCCAGTTGGGCGGGCTGGGCCGGGGCAGGCGAGGGGTTGAGGGGAGTGGAGGGGGTGGGCCGGGGGGCCGGGGTGAGTGGGGGGTCTGCGGTGGGCCGGGGGGCCGGGGTGGGGCGAGGGCTTGCGGTGGTTCGGGGTTCCCGGGTGGGCCAGGGGCCCGGGGTGGTTCGGGATTCCTGGGAGGGTTGGAGATCCGGGGTGGGCCGGGAGTCCGGCGTTGTCTGGGTTTCCAGGGAGGGCCGCGGGGCCGCGGTGGGGTGAGGGCTTGCGGTGGTCCGGGTTTCCGGGGTGGGTTGGGAATCCGGGGCAGGTTGGGATTCCCCGGTGGGCCGGGGGTTTGGCGTGGTTCGGGCCGGGGTGGGGCGGGGGTTTGTGTTGGTTCGGGGTTCCGGGGTGGGGTGAGGGGCCGGGGAGGGGCGGGAACCCTGGGTGGGGCGGGGGGCTGGGGAGGGGTGGGGATCCTGGGTGGGGGCGGATTCCGGGGTGGGGATTGGGTTTGGGGTGGTGGGGGGTTCGGGGGTGGGGGAGTCCGGGGTGTGGTGCTGGTCGGTCCTGCCCGTTTCCATGTGTCTCGCCCCCTGGTGAGGGCAGGCCCTTGCGCTGCCCCGCCGACAGGTTAGTCAGGGGGTGGGTGGGCCGCCAGGGGCTGGGGGTGGGGCGGGCGGGTCAGCTGTTGGCCGTGGTGGAGGTTGCTGCTGCGGAGGCCTGGGTGCGGCCCCGTTCGACGATGCGGAGGAACGTGTACTTCGCCGTGTCGTCGCCGAGTGTGTAGACGGCCTTGTCGGACGTGGTGACGTTCTTCTTGTTGTCGGTGAAGCCGCTGACGGTGAAGTAGGCGTAGCGGCCGTAGGAGTTGGCGGTCTTCCGGCAGATCGTGCCGTTGCGGCAGAAGGTGGGGACGCCGGCGCCGGGGAGGGAGGCGACGCCGTCCTTCACCTGGTCCTTCGCCTTGAGGGCCTGGGCCTCTGTTTCGAAGACCGCTACGCCGACGGTGACCGCTGTGCCGTCCTTGGTGAAGGTGGCCCGGATGACCTGGTCGCAGCCGTTGCGGGTGAGGATCCCGCCGAGGGCTCCCTGGGTGGCGGCGGCGCAGTTGGCGGTGCGGTTGGTGGGCCCCTTCGCGTACGAACGGCCCTCCAGGGTGAGGGACTTGCCCGGGAAGAGGGTGTCGGCGCTGAGAGGGGCCTTGTCCTTCTGCGCGCTGGAGATGAAGTCCTTGGGGTCCGGCGGGGGCGGGGGCGCGACCGGGGAGAAGGAGGGGGTGGGGGCGGTGGGCTCGGTGGGGAGGGTTTCGGGAGAGGGCAGGGCCGAGTTCTTGCCGTCGGCGGAGGGGGAGTTGCCGGTGGAGATGACGGCTGTGGCTACCAGGGCACCGATGGCGAGGGTCGCGAGTACGCCGCCGCCGATGTAGAGGAGGCGTTTGCGGCGGGTGCGGGTCGCGGTGGCGTCGGCGAGGGCGGACCAGTCGGGGGTGGGGCCGGTCGGGCCGGGGCCGGGGGGTGTGCCGAACGATGGGGCGGGAGTGGGGTGGGGCGGGAGCGAGGCGTGGGGGCCGCCCCCTTGCCCACCCTTCCCCAAGCTCTCGGCTTCGCTCGAACAGGGGAGACCCCACTCGCCCCCGGGGGGCGGCCCCGCTGCCCAAGAAGGCTGGGGTTCTTGGACGAGTTGGACCGGGGGCATGGGGGCCGGGGGCTGCCTGGGGGGTTGGGTCAGGTAGGGGTTGGGGTGGGGGTCTGCGGAGGGGGTCTGGGGAGGGGGACCGTAACCCGGCTGGTGGGGTTGGTCGTTGCCGTGCGGGGGCTGGCCCCCGGGGGCGTCGGAAGGACCCCCATGCCCGAAGCTCATGCCGCGCATCCTAGCCAGGGGGATGCGGTGTCTGCGGCCTCGCGTTCGTAATCCGGTTGGGGTGTGGAGCGGCGGGCGGTGAGAATGCCGGTATGGGACATCTTGAGGTCGGACACGTCGAGTACTACTTGCCGGACGGGCGGGTGCTGCTCGGCGACGTCTCGTTCCGGGTGGGTGAGGGGGCTGTCGTGGCCCTGGTCGGGCCCAACGGGGCCGGGAAGACGACTCTGCTGAAGATCATCGCGGCGGAGTTGCAGGCCCACGGAGGGTCGGTCACCGTGAGCGGTGGGCTCGGGGTGATGGGGCAGTTCGTGGGGTCCGTGAGGGATGAGCGGACCGTGAGGGACCTGCTGGTCTCGGTGGCGCAGCCGCGGATCCGTACCGCCGCGGCAGCCGTCGACAAGGCCGAGGCCGCGATCCTGGAGCGGGACGACGAGGCCGCGCAGATGGACTACGCGCAGGCGTTGAGCGACTGGGCGGAGGTCCAGGGGTACGAGGCCGAGACGGTCTGGGACATGTGCACGATGGCCGCGCTCGGGGTGCCGTACGAGAAGGCGCAGTGGCGGGAGGTGCGGACGCTGAGCGGGGGCGAGCAGAAGCGGTTGGTGCTGGAGGCGCTGCTGCGGGGCCCCGACGAGGTGCTGCTGCTCGACGAGCCGGACAACTATCTGGACGTGCCGGGGAAGCGGTGGCTGGAGGGGAAGCTCAAGGAGACCCGGAAGACGGTTCTCTTCGTGAGCCACGACCGGGAGCTGTTGTCGCGGGCGGCGGAGAAGATCGCGAGTGTGGAGCCGGGGCCGACGGGGTCCGAGGTGTGGATGCACGGCGGGGGCTTCGACACGTACCACGATGCCCGCAAGGAGCGGTTCGCACGCTTCGAGGAGCTGCGGCGCCGCTGGGACGAGAAGCACGCGCAGCTCAAGAAGCTGGTGCTGAACCTGAGGCAGGCGGCCTCCATCAGCCATGAGCTGGCGTCCCGGTACTCCGCGGCGCAGACCAGGCTGCGGAAGTTCGAGGAGGTCGGGCCGCCGCCGGAGCCGCCCCGGGAGCAGGACATCACGATGCGGCTGCGCGGCGGGCGCACCGGGGTGCGGGCGGTGACGTGCGAGGGCCTGGAGCTGACCGGCCTGATGAAGCCGTTCGACCTGGACGTCTTCTACGGGGAGCGGGTCGCGGTCCTCGGCTCGAACGGTTCCGGGAAGTCGCACTTCCTGCGGCTGCTGGCGGGCGAGGACGTCAAGCACACGGGTGCGTGGAAGCTGGGGGCGAGGGTCGTCGCCGGGCACTTCGCGCAGACCCATGCGCATCCGGAACTGATGGGGCGGACGCTCGTCGACATCCTGTGGGCCGAGCACTCCAAGGACCGGGGCGGCGCGATGTCGGTGCTGCGGCGGTACGAGCTGGAGGGCCAGGGCGACCAGGGGTTCGACCGGCTGTCGGGCGGGCAGCAGGCGAGGTTCCAGATCCTGCTGCTTGAGCTGCGGGGGACGACCGCTCTGCTGCTCGACGAGCCGACGGACAACCTGGACCTGGAGTCGGCCGAGGCGCTGCAGGAGGGGCTGGAGGCCTATGACGGGACGGTGCTGGCGGTGACGCACGACCGGTGGTTCGCGAAGTCCTTCGACCGCTATCTGGTCTTCGGGTCGGACGGGGTCGTACGGGAGACGGCGGAGCCGGTCTGGGACGAGCGGCGCGTGGAGCGCGTGAGGTAGGCGCTCTGTGTACGGGGCCCGGCTGCGGCGATCTCCGGCGGACGGAGTCCGGTGCAGCAGGGCGGAGCCCGGGAGGCCCGCCCAGGGGCGAGCCGGTGCGAGGGCGGCGTCGGGTATCTGGTCGGGCGGAGCTTGGGAGGCCCCGAGGGGACGGAGCGGTGCGAGGGTGGTGTCGGGGGACGGAGCGGTGCGAGGGTGGTGTCGGGGGACGGAGCGGTGCGAGGGTGGTGTCGGGGATGGTGCGGGCGCGGTAGGAGCAGCGCGTTTTGACCCATCCGGGGCGGCGCGGGTAGTCTCGGGGATTGTTATACGTATTGGCTTCGTCGTTCTCACGCGAAGGGCCCTTACGTAGGTTCCCTGGAGCAGTTACCAGTGGCTCGCATACGGGCAGCGTTCCCGGCATTGTGAGCCCCAGCTGCACGATCGCTTCAGGGGCGCCGTGTGTCTGGACCCCATCCACTGAAGAAGCGAAGGCTACGAAGTGCGTACGTACAGCCCCAAGCCCGGCGATGTCACTCGCCAGTGGCACATCATTGACGCGCAGGACATCGTCCTGGGCCGTCTGGCGACCACGGCTGCGAACCTCCTCCGGGGTAAGCACAAGCCGACCTATGCGCCGCACATGGACATGGGTGACTTCGTCATCATCATCAACGCCGAGAAGATCCACCTCTCCGGCAACAAGAAGACCCAGAAGATGGCGTACCGCCACTCTGGCTTCCCGGGCGGTCTGCGCTCGATGCGCTACGACGAGCTCATGGAGAAGAGCCCGGAGAAGGCCGTCGAGAAGGCCATCAAGGGCATGATCCCCAAGAACACCCTGGGCCGTCAGATGCTCTCGAAGCTGAAGATCTACGCAGGCGACCAGCACCCGCACGCTGCTCAGCAGCCGGTCGCGTACGAGATCACCCAGGTCGCGCAGTAGTTCCGGCCACACCCCCAAAGACGTACAGAAAGATCTGAGGAGAATCGTGGCCGAGACCACTGTTGAGAACCCCGTCGAGGGCACCGAGGGCGAAGAGACCTTCGCTGAGGTGACCACCTTCGAGTCGGAGGTTCCCGTCGAGGGCGAGTACACCAGCGAGTCGCTCGCAGGCCGCTTCGGCGACCCGCAGCCCGCCGCCGGCCTGGGCCGTCGCAAGAACGCCATCGCGCGTGTGCGCATCGTTCCCGGCACCGGCAAGTGGAAGATCAACGGGCGTACGCTCGAGGACTACTTCCCGAACAAGGTCCACCAGCAGGAAGTCAACGAGCCCTTCAAGGTGCTTGAGCTTGACGACCGCTACGACGTCATCGCCCGCATCTCGGGTGGCGGCGTTTCCGGCCAGGCCGGTGCGCTCCGCCTCGGTGTCGCCCGTTCGCTGAACGAGGCCGACGTCGACAACAACCGCGCCATCCTGAAGAAGGCCGGCTTCCTCTGCCGTGACGACCGTGCGGTCGAGCGCAAGAAGGCCGGTCTCAAGAAGGCCCGCAAGGCGCCGCAGTACAGCAAGCGTTAATCACGCGCCTGCAAGGCAGCATCACCGTTCGCCCCGGTGGCACTCTTCGTGCCGCCGGGGCGTTCGTGTAGTTGGTTTTAGAACCTTTCTTGGACCTTTATTGGACTCCCTCGGGCGTATAACGGGCACAAAGCGCTCAGGGGCGTGCGTTTTCGAGCACAGTTTTCGAACACGGGCTGCGAAGCACGGTTCGAAGCACAACGGCATTTCGGAGGACAGCTGTGGGACGACTCTTCGGCACTGACGGTGTACGCGGCGTTGCCAATGCGGACCTGACGGCGGAGCTGGCGCTCGGCCTGTCGGTCGCGGCGGCGCACGTACTCGCCGAGGCCGGTACGTTCGAGGGCCATCGGGCGACGGCAGTGGTCGGGCGCGACCCACGCGCTTCGGGCGAGTTCCTGGAGGCCGCCGTCGTGGCGGGCCTGGCGAGCGCGGGCGTGGACGTCCTGCGCGTCGGTGTGCTGCCCACCCCCGCGGTGGCGTATCTCACCGGTGCGCTGGGCGCCGACCTCGGCGTGATGCTCTCCGCGAGCCACAACGCCATGCCGGACAACGGCATCAAGTTCTTCGCGCGCGGCGGCCACAAGCTGGCCGACGAGCTGGAGGTGCGGATCGAGAAGGTCTACGACCAGCACCGCAGCGGCGAGGCGTGGGACCGTCCGACCGGCTCCGGCGTGGGCCGTGTCTCGGACTACGACGAGGGCTTCGACAAGTACATCGCCCACCTGATGGGCGTGCTGCCGAACCGTCTCGACGGCCTGAAGGTCGTCCTCGACGAGGCGCACGGCGCCGCTTCCCGCGTCTCCCCCGAGGCGTTCGCGCGCGCCGGCGCCGAGATCGTCACCATCGGCGCGGAGCCGGACGGCCTCAACATCAACGACGGCTACGGCTCCACGCACATGGAGCGCCTCCAGGCCGCCGTCGTCGAGTCCGGCGCCGACCTCGGCATCGCGCACGACGGCGACGCCGACCGCTGCCTGGCCGTCGACGCGGCGGGCCAGGAGGTCGACGGCGACCAGATCCTCGCGGTGCTCGCCCTCGCCATGCGCGAGGCCGGCCAACTGCGCAAGAACACCGTGGTCGGCACGGTCATGTCCAACCTCGGCTTCAAACTGGCCATGGAGGGCGAGGGCATCGAGGTCGTCCAGACCGGTGTCGGCGACCGCTACGTCCTGGAGTCGATGAAGGAGCACGGCTACGCGCTGGGCGGCGAGCAGTCGGGACACGTCATCGTCCTCGACCACGCCACCACCGGCGACGGCACCCTGACCGGCCTCATGCTGGCCGCCCGGATCGCCGCCACCGGCCGCAGCCTCGCGGACCTGGCGGGCGTCATGTCGCGGCTGCCGCAGATCCTCATCAACGTCCCCGACGTCGACAAGTCCCGCGTCGGTACGTCGGCCGAGCTGGCCGCGGCCGTCGCCGACGCCGAGCGCGAGCTGGGCGCCACCGGCCGGGTGCTGCTGCGCCCGTCGGGCACCGAGCCGCTGGTGCGCGTGATGGTCGAGGCCGCCGACATCGACCAGGCGAAGGCGGTCGCCGGCCGTCTGGCGGATGTGGTCAAGTCCGCGCTGGGCTAGGCCTGTTGGGCGGTACGTGAC
>NZ_JBSGZD010000158.1:0-17790 GCF_053610825.1 Streptomyces sp. NPDC054863
GGCCTCCGTCATGCGCTGCGTGCGGCCGGAGCCTCAGGCCCCGCCGTTGCTCTCGCCGTTGTTCTCGCCCTTGTCGGCGTCGCCCTCGGCGGAGTCGACGTCCTTCTCCAGGCCGAGCTGCTCGACGACCCACTTGTCGAACTCGATGGAGGCGCGGACCCAGCTGACCGTGGACGAGACGAAGTGCTCCAGCGAGACACCCGTCCCGATCAGCATCTGCGCCTCACCGATGAGGCGGACGGAGCCGTCGTCGTGCGTGTGGCTGTAGACCTTCGGCCACAGGGTGCGGCGGTTCCAGTCGTCGAGGAGCTCCAGGAGCTGGAGCTTGTCCTCGATGCTGTGCGGCCGGTCGTAGAACGTACGCACCGAGAAGACCTGCTGGTCGTCCTCGCCACGGAACATGAAGTACGTGCGGAACTCTTCCCACGGCGCGGCGAGGTCACCCTCGTCGTCGACGACGTACTTGAGCTCCATCTGGTCGAGCAGCTGCTTGACCAGGTCCTGGTCGGGGACGACGGGGCCCGCCGGACCTTCGGCCTGCGGTTCGGGCTGACCCCCGAAATTGGGGATCGAGGAGGGGTCGATGGACACCGTGATTTCCCTTCGTACGGTTCCGGTCATCCTCTCCCATCCCGGGAGGGTCAACGCAAGCCCACCGGGGCACGATCCGCTGCGCGCTGAAAGAACGCCGCAAATCGCACCCCTTGAGGCCGCTCGCACCCCTTACAGCTTCTTCTCCGTGGAGACCCGCGCCTTACAGCTTCTTCTCGGTGGAGACCCGCGCCTTACAGCTTCTTCTCCGTGGAGACCCGGGGCCCGCCGCCCGTCGCCGGGCCGACGAGCAGCTCGTCCCCGACCCGCTCCACCCTCACCGTGTCGCCGTCCTTGACCTCTCCGGCGAGGATCTCCTTCGCCAGCCGGTCGCCGATCGCCGTCTGGATGAGACGGCGCAGCGGCCGGGCGCCGTACGCCGGGTCGTTGCCCTCCTCGGCCAGCCAGGCCAGGGCCTCGGGAGTGACCTCCAGGGTCAGCTGACGGTCGGCGAGGCGCTTGGCGAGTCGGCCGACCTGGAGCTCGGCGATGTGCGCCAGCTCTTCCTTGTTGAGGGCGGAGAAGACCACCAGATCATCGAGCCGGTTCAGGAACTCCGGCTTGAAGGAGGACCGCACGACCTCCAGCACCTGCTGCTTCTTCACTTCCTCCGCCGTCGCCGGATCCATCAGATACTGGCTGCCGAGGTTCGACGTGAGGATCAGGATGGTGTTGCGGAAGTCCACGGTCCGCCCCTGGCCGTCCGTGAGCCGTCCGTCGTCGAGGACCTGGAGCAGGACGTCGAAGACCTCCGGGTGTGCCTTCTCGACCTCGTCGAGGAGCACGACGCTGTACGGGCGCCTGCGCACGGCCTCGGTGAGCTGGCCGCCCTCCTCGTACCCGACGTAGCCGGGCGGGGCCCCGACCAGCCTGGCCACGCTGTGCTTCTCCCCGTACTCACTCATGTCGATGCGGACCATGGCCCGCTCGTCGTCGAAGAGGAAGTCCGCGAGCGCCTTCGCCAGCTCCGTCTTGCCGACACCGGTCGGCCCGAGGAAGAGGAAGGAGCCGGTGGGCCGGTCGGGGTCGGCGATCCCGGCGCGCGTACGCCGAACGGCATCCGACACCGCCTGCACGGCCTCGCTCTGCCCGATCAGCCGCCTGCCGAGCTCCTGCTCCATGCGCAGCAGCTTCTGCGTCTCGCCCTCAAGGAGCCGCCCCGCCGGAATCCCGGTCCAGGACCCGACGACGTCCGCAATATCATCCGGACCGACCTCCTCCTTCACCATCGTGTCGACCTCACGGACCTCCGCCTCTGCGGCGGCGGCCTCCTCCAACTCCCGCTCCAGGCCCGGGATTTCCCCGTACAGAAGCTTCGAGGCAGTGTCGAAATCACCATCCCGCTGAGCCCGCTCCGCAGTCCCCCTCAGCTCATCCAGCTTCTCCTTCAGCTCACCCACCCGGTTGAGACCCTGCTTCTCCTTCTCCCAACGTGCGTTGAGGCCGCGCAGTTCCTCCTCCTTGTCGGCGAGGTCGCGGCGCAGCTTCTCCAGACGCTGTACGGAACCGGCGTCGGTCTCGCTCTTGAGCGCCAGCTCCTCCATCCGCAGCCGGTCCACGGACCGCTGGAGCTCGTCGATCTCGACCGGGGACGAATCGATCTCCATCCGCAGCCGGGACGCCGCCTCGTCGACGAGGTCGATCGCCTTGTCGGGCAGGAAGCGGGAGGTGATGTACCGGTCGGAAAGGGTGGCCGCGGCGACCAGCGCGCTGTCCGCGATCACCACCTTGTGGTGCGCCTCGTACCGCCCCTTGAGCCCGCGCAGGATCGCGATGGTGTCCTCGACGGACGGCTCGGCGACCAGCACCTGCTGGAAGCGGCGCTCCAGCGCCGGGTCCTTCTCGATCCGCTCGCGGTACTCGTCCAGCGTCGTCGCACCGACCATGCGCAGCTCGCCGCGCGCCAGCATGGGCTTCAGCATGTTCCCGGCGTCCATGGCGGAATCACCGCCGGCCCCGGCCCCCACCACCGTGTGCAACTCGTCGATGAACGTGATGATCTGCCCGTCGCTCTCCTTGATCTCGGAGAGGACGGTCTTCAGCCGCTCCTCGAACTCGCCGCGGTACTTGGCCCCGGCGACCATCGCGCCCAGGTCCAGCGAGATCAGCTTCTTGTTCTTCAGCGACTCGGGGACGTCGCCCTTCACGATGCGCTGGGCGAGTCCCTCCACCACGGCGGTCTTCCCCACCCCCGGCTCACCGATCAGCACCGGGTTGTTCTTGGTACGGCGCGACAGCACCTGCACCACCCGCCGGATCTCCTGGTCACGGCCGATGACCGGGTCCAGCTTTCCGTCGCGCGCGGCGGCCGTGAAGTCGGTGCCGAACTTCTCCAGGGCCTTGTACTGGCCCTCCGGGTCCGGAGTGGTCACCCGGCGCCCTCCCCTGCTCTTCTCGAATGCGTCGAGCAGCTTGTCCGCGCTCGCGCCCTGGTTCTTCAGTACGTCGGCGGCCCGACCGCCCTTGGCGGCCAGCCCGATCAGCAGATGCTCGGTGGACAGGAACTCGTCCCCCAGCTCCTTCGCGCGCTGCGCGGCGTCGGCGACGACTGCCAGCATCTCGCGGTCGGGCTGCGGCGGCGACACCGTGGACCCGGTCACGCTGGGCAGCGCCGACAACAGCCGCTCGGCCCCGGAACGCACCACTGCCTGGTCCGCCTCGACGGCGGCCAGCAGATCGGTGATGTTCTCGTTGTCCTGGCCCTCCAGCAGGGCGAGCAGCAAGTGCGCGGGGGTCAGATCGGGGTGGCCGTCGGTGACGGCCCGGTGGGTGGCCGCGGTGATCGCGTCCCGGCTCCTGTTGGTCAGCTCGGCTTCCACGTCTGCTCTCTCCTCCTGAACACTGCCGACAACCTACGAGCCGCCCTCTACGGCCCTTCCTCCATGACTCTTCCAACGTGCACAAAGTTGAGTCTATTCCACTCAGCTTTACGCGGTCGCGGCCGGGCTAGGCTCCGCGCCATGGCAATCGACATAAGCAACCCGAGTCCCGAGTACCGCGCCTTCTGGAGTGCACACCACTACTGCACCCTGACTACCCCGAGGGCGGACGGCTCGCCACACGTGGTGCCGGTGGGAGTCACCTACGACCCCGAGCAGGGCGTCGCCCGGGTGATCTGCTCCGGCAGCAGCCGCAAGGCGGCCCACGTGCGGGCGGCGGGCGAGGCGGGGGCGCGGGTGGCGGTGTGCCAGGTGGAGCGCGGGAAGTGGGCCACGCTGGAGGGCGTCGCGCGCGTACGCACGGATCCGGCCGAGATCGCGTACGCGGAAAAGCGCTACGAGGAGCGCTACGGGCGCACCCCCCGCGAGAATCCGGAACGGGTCGTCATCGAGATCACCCTCGACCGCGCCATGGGCAACGCGTAACGCGTGCGCCCACTGCCCCCCCACACCCACGCAGCACAGCGGCGCCCTCGTGTTCAGGTTCACGAGGACGCCGCTGTGTGGGGGAAGCGCCGATGCGATCAGTTACGACGGGGGAATCGCATCAGGCACTGCGGGGGGTGGTCATGCGCGAGGCGGAGCGGGGAACGCTCTCCGCCTCGAAGAGCTGGTGGTCGGACTTCTCAAGGTTCACGAAGATGTTGCCGTACCGGATCTCGCACCGGATCGGCTGCGGGGCGCCCCGGGGCCGGCGAAGACACCGGTAGGCCCGGACGTCCTCGTCCTGCTCGCGAACGACCAGGATCGGATCGCCGAAGAGGGTCACCATCAATGAGTCGCCGCGCTCGGGGATGGCGGAGACGAGATCGATGAGGTGCCATCCGCCGCGGATGACTCTGGCCATTTCACGTCTGAAGGACGGGTCGTCCGACGGCATGATCAGCCCCAGCCCAGGTCGTCCTCGGCGAGGCCCCAACCGGGCTCCTCACCCGCAACGAGGCCCCAGCCCAGGTCCGGCTCGCTGTCTGCCTGCACCACACCCCAGCCGAGGTCCGGCGACGGCGCCACCGCACTGTTCAAGCCAGTTCCCACTCCGAGCGCGAGTCCCGCAGCAGCAGCGGTGACAAGCACTGAGCGAAGGATTCTCTTACGCATAGTCGGCTTCGTCCTCACTTGGTGGTTTCCCTCAACCCCGTGGTGAAGACGATGGCTCATCCAGGCACGTCAACACCACCGGGCCGATGCATCATGTTCTTGTACGTACAGGACCCTGGGGGGTGGACATATGCCAGAAGAGGGCGGGAAAACGACACATCGTCACGCCGTCAGCAATTTGTGCGAGGACGGGGCACGCCTTTACGCCACTGCCCTGCGCACCGGGCGAATAGCCCGCATCGAGGTGCGGACCGCGCCCTGCCTGATGGAGTACGCGCTGCTGCATCCTGATCCGGACGACGCCAACTGGCTCCGTCCGGTTCCGCCTTCGGCCGCACTCGGTCAGTTGCTGCACCCCATAGAACGCGAGATGCAGGATCGAAGACTACTGTCCGTTCAACTCGCTGACGCATTTGAGCCGTTCATGGCCATCAGCGCTCAGGCCCCGGCGACGGGCCATGCCGTCACGGTTCTTGAGGGAATCAAGCGCATCAACGACGCCCTCGACCTCGCCGCTGCGGAGTGCCAGTCGGAGGTCCTGACGATTCAGCCTGGCGGCGGCCGACGCGAGGACATCCTCGAACAGGCCCTGGAGCGCGGCAGACCGCTCGTCGACCGCGGCGTCTCCATGCGTACGCTCTACCAGCACACCGTGCGGCACAGTCAGGGCACCCTGGCCTACGCGGAGCGGATGGCCCAGGGCCGGGTAGAGATCCGCACCCTGGAAGAGCTCGTCGACCGGCTGATGCTCTTCGACCGAACGGTCGCGTACATCCCCGTCAACGAGGACCGCCAGATCGCGCTCGAACTCCGCCACCCGGCCCTGGTCGCCTACCTGGCCCAAGTCTTCGAACAGTTCTGGCGGCGCGCCGTGCCCCTCCTGGAGCCGGTCTCCTACGACCCCACTCCCAACGGCATCTCCGGCGTCCAACGCTCCATCGCCAAACTCCTCATCGAGGGTTACGTCGACGAAGCCATCGCCCGCCGCCTGGGCATGAACGTCCGCACCTGCCGCGCCCACATCGCCAAACTGGCCGCAGCCCTGGGCAGCGGCAGCCGGGCCCAGCTCGGCTACCTGATCGCCCGCTCGGACATCCTCAACGCCTAGCGGCGGGGGCCGCCCCGCCCCACTCCCGCCCCGCCTCACGCCCCGCCCCTCCGGCCCCGCCCCGACCGGCACACCCGCCCCGCCCCGACCGCGCCGAAGGACCACCCCATGAACGACACCGTCGAGCCCCCCGCAGACCACGAGGCCGGCGCCAGGGCCGCCTCCGGGGCCGACGAGCCCCGCACCCCGCCAGGACCCACCGTGGACACCCTGTTCGGCGAGATCGCCGTCCGGCTGGACGGCCAGGACCGGCTGACCGTCGAGGGCGAGCAGATCCCCGCCGTCGTCCTGGAACGCGACCCCGCCTCCGAGACCGACCCGCTGATCGCCATCGGCACCCGCGATCCGGCCGCCCTGACCATGTACATCGACGGCACCGAGGCCAAGGTCACCCCCGCCAAGGGCAAGCTGCGCAGGCAGACCTACCGCATCGACGTCGAGCACGACGGAGTCCACTACCGTCTGGAGCCCGCCTCCGTCCCCAGCAGCAAACTGACCCGCGACGGCACCTACCTCGGCGACTTCTCCTCCGACGGCGACGAAACCGTCATCGCCGAATGGCGCGAGGACGCCGAAGTCCGCCCCGCCGACGCCTCGGTCGGCTACGCCCTCGCCTCCGCCTTCGGCACCGGCGGACAGCCCGTGTGGATGATGCTCGTCGACGCGGTCAGCGCGGCGCTGCCGTAGGACCGGCAGACCGAAACCCACGCACGGAGCCCCGGCCCAGCCGGATCACCCAGGGCAGGACAGCGGCACTGTCGCCCCCGCTTCGTCCGGGCCGACGGGCAGGACCCTTACCTTGCTCGCCGGGACGGGGAAGCTCTCCTGAGTCCTGGCGTCCCAGAGGGTCAGCTTGCCGTCGACCGTTCCGAAAGAGGCGTACACCTTGGCCGGGTCCAAAATCTGGCCGTCGGCGGGGAGCGTGCGGAGCGATACGACGGGGGTGACACACACGGGCTGCGGTCTCGGTGGCGAGGGGATGCGAATGGGGGGGCGATATCCATCCGGAGCCGGGGCGGCCGGGCCACCGGTGCACTCGCCTGTGGTACGCCCCGACGCAGCGGTGCGAGGCGCGCACCTGGCCTCGCTGCTGGACGGCCGCCCCGGTCATCCCCGCCCCACCGCAATCACCTCCAGCAGCCGCCACACCCCGCTCGCCGGATTCACTTCGTGCTCCTTGCCCGCCGGTGCGAGCGCACGGGCCCGGCGGGCGGCGTCGCGCCAGCGGTCGGCGAAGTGGCGGAAGTCGATGCGGGTCTTGTCGTAGCGGGGCAGGTGCCGGGACAGGTGGGGCACAAGCTGGGCGTACGAGCCCGCGTACGCGCCATGGTCGGCGAAGTGCAGCAGCAGCCACAGCTCGAAGCACGGGTTGGAGACCGCCACTTCGACGCCCCGCAGCGCCGCGTCGGCGACCGCCTGAGGTACGTCCACGAACTCGTCCATGTCGAAGACGCACCACGCCTCGTCGAAGTCCTCGCGCGCCCGGTCCCGTAAATCCGCGGTGTAGGTGACCAGTTGAGACGGTGCGCACGGCCGTTCCACCAGCCGGAGTGAGACCGCCGGATTGGCGGCCATGGCCTTGAAGCCCTTCAAGTACGCGGTCTCCGTGACCCGCGCCCCGCACACCACCAGCAGCCGCTTGCGGGGCTCCCGCCGCCCCGCCCGCCGCGACAGATCCGTCTCGAACGTCGGCGTCCGCCGCCCGCTAGCCTTCGGAGTTCTCGCCACCGCAGTCGTCCCCCCTGGCCGCAACCGCGTCCGCGAACCGTTCATCGTTGAGGAACGGCACGGCGCCGTAACTGCCGCCCAGATAGCGGCGTTCCCGGTTCTCGTCCTGGCGGGGCTTGAAGTCCGAGAGCGGAAAGAGCGTCGTCTCTCCGTACTCGTCCTTCTCCACGAACCACACCTGGTCCCGCTTGAGGACGTCGTCCCCGCCGCTGCGTCCGAGCAGGCTGGCGTCGTGGGTGGTCAGCAGGAGCTGGGCACCCCGGGGGTTGGTGGCCTGGTCCTGGAAGAGTCGGATGAGGTGGGAGGTGAGACGGGGGTGAAGACTGGCGTCGACCTCGTCGACGACCAACATTCCGCCTTTCTCAAGGGAGTTGAGGACTGGTCCGGCATAGCTGAGAAGAACGCGGGTGCCTTCGGACTGGTCTTCCAGGCCGAGTCGCACGCGGCCTTGGCGCCCTCGCTGCTCGATCCAGACCTTGCGTCCCAGATCCCTTCGGAAACTGGCCAAGGCCCTTTCACGTACACCGGCGTCCACCTGCCGGTCCGGTTCCAGGCCCACGTCCTCGATCCCCAAATCAGCCGCGCGGAGCAAGGCCACCACTGCTCGGGACTGCTTCCGGTCCTCCAGCAAGGCCCTGCTTTCCAGCGCCACCCCCCCGAAGACCCTGCTGACGAAGTTGTCTTCATCACCGACACGGAAGAGCACGAAATCACGGAACCACTCATACACCGGCTGCACCGCCGCCTGGTTGGAACGGGCCGCCACCGACATGAACAGTGCGTTCGGCGCAGTGATGTTCCTGACCAGGTCGAGCTCCCGGCGGGCCACTCCGTCTCCGTACGTGAATTCGTCCCCACTCCGGTGGAACACCTTCGCCCTGCGCCCCTTCGGGTAGCTGTAGAGCCACTCGTCGAGCACTCGCTCCGAATCCAGGCTCAGCCCGTAGGTGTGTCGAACGCCGTCCAGTAGCAGGTCCACCACGTACCAGGACGGTTCGTCGACTGCCTCCACGTCAAGTGCGAACGCGTGGCGCTCTATGCCCCCGCCCGGCTCGGCGCCCTGGTGCGAGGAAGTCACCATGCGCACCATGAACCGCAACGCATCCACCACGTTCGACTTCCCCGAAGCATTCGCGCCGAACAGCGCCGCCACCGGGACCGCGTCCCACTCCGTCCCCCCGGGACGGTCCGCCTCGTACACCGGGCTCAGACCGAGCGTCTGCTCCTCCCGAAGCGAGCGGTGATTGGCCACCCGGAAATTCAGTAGCACTCCGACCACCTCCTTTCAGGGGTTACCTTCCCGATTGTGCAAGAAAGTCACACGCTTGCGCGCCAGGCCACACAGTAGAGGCCACCACCGCACCCCGCCAGCTCGGTCGAGACCCCCGCCAACGACGTGTGGGGCCGGCAAGCACCGCAGTGCTTTCCGGCCCCACACGTCGAAACCCGTCCGTACGCCTACCCCTGCGACTCCCCCGACCGCCGAGGCCTCCACACCACCAGCGCACTCGCCTGCTGTACGTCCTGGTAAGGGACCAGGTCGCGGCGGTACGAGGCGTGGACCTGGGCCTCGCGTTGCTGGAGGGTGGCAGCCGCGCCGTCCACCGCCGCCGAGAGTTCGGCGACGCGGGACTGGAGGGCGGCGACCTGGTGCTCCAGCTCGATGATGCGCTTGATGCCGGCCAGGTTGATGCCCTCGTCCTGCGACAACTGCTGGACGGTGCGCAGCAGTTCGATGTCGCGGGCCGAGTAGCGCCGACCGCGCCCGGCCGTGCGGTCCGGGGAGACCAGGCCGAGGCGGTCGTACTGGCGCAGGGTCTGCGGGTGCAGGCCGGAGAGCTGAGCGGCGACCGAGATGACGTACACCGGTGACTCGTCGGTCAACTCATAGGGATTGGTGCGTCGTCGGCCGTCCATCGCTCTCCTATGCTCCCTTCGCGTCCTGGAAGAGTGCGGCCCGCGGGTCTTCGCCCGCCGTGGCCTCACGGTAGTTCTCCAGGGCTTCCCTGGCCTTGTCGTTCAGTTCGGTCGGTACGGCGACCTCGACGGTGACCAGGAGGTCGCCGCGGGTGCCGTCCTTGCGGACCGCGCCCTTGCCGCGGGCCCGCATGGTGCGCCCGTTGGGCGTGCCCGCGGGCAGCTTCAGGGTGACCGGCGGGCCGCCGAGGGTGGGGACCTCCACATTGCCGCCGAGCGCCGCCTCCACGAAGGCGACGGGCACGGTGACGGTGAGGTTGTCGCCCTTGCGGCCGAAGACGGGGTGCGAATCGACGTGGACGACGACGTACAGGTCGCCTGCCGGGCCGCCCCGTTCACCGGGGGAGCCCTTGCCGCGCAGGCGGATGCGCTGGCCGTCCGTGACCCCGGCGGGGATGCGGACCTGCATCGTGCGGGAGGACTTGGCGCGGCCGGAACCCTTGCAGATCTCGCAGGGGGTCTCGGCGATGAGGCCGCGGCCCTTGCAGTCCACGCAGGGGTCGGTGAGGGAGAATCCGCCACCGCCGCCGCGCGAGACCTGCCCGGTGCCGACGCAGGTCGGGCACACGCGGGGCGTGCCGTTCTTGTCGCCGGTGCCGGAGCACGCCTTGCAGGGGGCCTGGGAGGACATCCGGAGCGGGACGGTGGCGCCGTCCACGGCCTCGGTGAAGCTGAGGGTGACCTCGGACTCGATGTCCTGGCCGCGACGGGGCTGCGTGCGCGCCCCCGTACCCCCGCGGTTGAAGAGGCCGCCGAAGACGTCCCCTATGCCGCCGCCGAAACCGCCGGGCTGTCCGCCACCGCCGGCTGCGCCGCCGCCGAAGAGGTCGCCCAGGTCGAAGTTGAACGAACCGCCGCCCGCTCCACCGGGACCGGGGCGGAAGCCGCCGTTCCCGAAGAGTGCGCGGGCCTCGTCGTACTCCTTGCGCTTCTTGGCGTCACCGAGGATGTCGTTCGCCTCGGAGATCTCCTTGAAGCGCTCCTCGGCCTCGGCGTTGCCCTTGTTGGCGTCCGGGTGGAACTCGCGGGCGAGCTTCCGGTACGCCTTCTTGATCTCGGCCTCGGTGGCGTCCTTGGGGACGCCGAGAACCTTGTAGTAGTCCTTCTCGACGAAGTCCTTAGTGCTCATTCCTCGACGTCCCTCCTCTCGGACTCCTCGACACGTCAGCCCTTTTCGGGGCCACCGCTCTCCTCAGCGTCCTCGGTGTTCTCTTCGCTCTTCTCGGCGGTCGCGCCCGGCTGGGGCTCGGCCACCGCGACCCGTGCGGGTCGGATCGTACGCTCGCCGATCCGGTAGCCCGGCTGCAGGATCGCCACACAGGTCGTCTCGGTGACGTCCGGTGCGTACGAGTGCATCAGGGCCTCGTGGATCGTCGGGTCGAAGGGCTCGCCCTCCTTGCCGAACTGCATCAGGCCCATCTTCGCGGCCACGGTCTCCAGCGATTCGGCCACCGACTTGAAGCCGCCGACCAGCTCGCCGTGCTCCCGTGCCCGGCCGATGTCGTCGAGCGTCGGGAGGAGCTCGGTCACGAGGTTCGCCGCGGCGATCTCCTTGACCGTGATCCGGTCCCGCTCCACGCGGCGACGGTAGTTCTGGTACTCGGCCTGGAGCCGCTGGAGGTCGGCCGTGCGCTCGGTGAGCGCCATCTTGGCCTGGTCCAACTGGGCAACGAGCGCGACGTCCTTGGCGGCGCCTGCGTCCCCGGCCGGGGCCGCCGAGCCCTCCTCCACGGGGGAGGAAGGGGTCTCGGCGGCCTTCGGCTCGGCGTCATCCGCGCCGGAGGGGACGTCGGGCTTCTCCTCGAAGCCCGGAGTCTCCTCCTTCATCAGGCAGCGCCACCCTTCTTGTCCTTCTCGTCGTCGACGATCTCGGCGTCGACGACGTCGTCATCGGCCTGCGCCTGACCGGCGCCCGGGGCCGCACCCTCGGCGCCCGGGGCACCCTGGGCGCCCTGCGCGTCGGCGTACATGGCCTGGCCCAGCTTCTGCGAGACCGCGGCGACCTTCTCCGTCGCCGTGCGGATCTCGGCCGTGTTCTCGCCCTCGGCACTCTCGCCGCCCTTGAGCTTCTCCTTCAGCTCGGCGACGGCGGTCTCGACCTCGGTCTTGACGTCGGCCGGGACCTTGTCCTCGTTGTCCTTGAGGAACTTCTCCGTCTGGTAGACGAGCTGCTCGGCCTGGTTGCGGGTCTCGGCGGCCTCGCGGCGCTTGTGGTCCTCGTCCGCGTACTGCTCGGCCTCTTCGCGCATCCGGTTGACCTCGTCCTTCGGCAGCGAGGAGCCACCGGTGACGGTCATCTTCTGCTCCTTGCCGGTGCCGAGGTCCTTGGCGGCGACGTGCATGATGCCGTTGGCGTCGATGTCGAAGGCGACCTCGATCTGCGGCACGCCGCGCGGGGCCGGCGGCAGACCGGTCAGCTCGAACATCCCGAGCTTCTTGTTGTACGCCGCGATCTCGCGCTCGCCCTGGTAGACCTGGATCTGCACGGACGGCTGGTTGTCCTCGGCCGTCGTGAAGATCTCGGAGCGCTTCGTCGGAATCGTGGTGTTCCGCTCGATGAGCTTGGTCATGATGCCGCCCTTGGTCTCGATGCCCAGGGACAGCGGGGTCACGTCGAGGAGCAGGACGTCCTTGACCTCACCCTTGAGGACACCCGCCTGGAGCGAGGCGCCGATGGCGACGACCTCGTCCGGGTTGACGCCCTTGTTGGCCTCGCGGCCACCGGTGAGCTCCTTGACGAGCTCGGCCACGGCCGGCATGCGGGTCGAGCCGCCGACGAGAACGACGTGGTCGATCTCGGAGAGCGCGATGCCCGCGTCCTTGATGACGTTCTGGAAGGGGCTCTTGCACCGCTCCAGCAGGTCGGACGTGAGCTGCTGGAACTGGGCGCGCGTGAGCTTCTCGTCCAGGTGCAGCGGGCCCTCGGCGGACGCCGTGATGTACGGGAGGTTGATCGACGTCTCGGTGGAGGACGACAGCTCGATCTTCGCCTTCTCCGCGGCTTCGCGCAGACGCTGGAGAGCCATCTTGTCCTTGCCCAGGTCCACGCCGTGGTTGCCCTGGAACTGCTTCACCAGGTAGTCGACGACGCGCTGGTCCCAGTCGTCACCACCGAGGTGGTTGTCACCGTTGGTGGCCTTCACCTCGACGACGCCGTCACCGATGTCCAGGAGCGACACGTCGAAGGTGCCGCCACCGAGGTCGAAGACGAGAATGGTCTGGTCGTCCTTGTCGAGGCCGTAGGCCAGGGCGGCGGCGGTCGGCTCGTTGACAATACGAAGGACGTTGAGGCCCGCGATCTCACCGGCCTCCTTCGTCGCCTGACGCTCGGAGTCGTTGAAGTACGCCGGGACGGTGATGACCGCGTCGGCCACCTTCTCGCCCAGGTAGGACTCGGCGTCGCGCTTCAGCTTCTGCAGGATGAAGGCGCTCATCTGCTGCGGGTTGAAGGACTTGCCGTCGAGGTCGATGCTCCAGTCAGTGCCCATGTGGCGCTTGACCGAACGGATCGTCCTGTCGACGTTGGTGACCGCCTGGCGCTTGGCGACCTCGCCGACGAGCACCTCGCCGTTCTTGGCGAAGGCGACGACGGACGGCGTGGTCCTGGCGCCTTCGGCGTTGGTGATGACGGTGGGCTCGCCGCCTTCCAAAACGCTGACGACGGAGTTCGTCGTGCCCAGGTCGATGCCGACCGCACGTGCCATTTCAATTCCTCCTGCAGTTCTTACTTGAGTGGATCTGACTCAAGGATGCATCACCCACTCGCAGGAGTCAACAGACCTGAGTCGGCACGACTCAACTTGTCAGCCCTTATCTCGCTCATACACCCCGCATCAGGGCGCTGACCTGCATCTTTCTCCGCATCTTTCTCGTACAGAACGGCTTGAGCACGCCTGCCCACAGGGCCCTGCGGTCACTCGTACTCGTCGTGGACCGGCTCGAACTCCGGCTCCGCCGGTTCCTCGGCCGGTTCCTTCCGCGCCGCCTTCAGCGCGGCCAGCACCGGCTTGTCCTTCTTCACGGCGTCGAACACCCGCCGCGCCTCGGGCTGTTCGAGGTCGAGCCGGTACCAGTGGTCGGGCGCCTGGTGGTGCGGCAGCGTGGTGAAGGTGAGCGCGCCGGGCGGCAGCGCACTGATGCTGTCCGCGACCTCGTACAGCTCGTCGAGCGAGTCGAGCCCGGAGTCCGCGGTCAGCGCGGACGTCGCCGCGTCCAGCACCGGGTAGAGGCGGGCCGGGTTGGCGAGGGTGCCGTTGTTGCGGATCTTGGCCGCGAGGCGGTTGGCGAAGTCCTGCTGGCGGCCGATCCGGTTGAGGTCGCTGCCGTCCCCGACGTACTGCCGGGCCCGGACGTAGCTCAGCGCGTCCTCCCCCTTCAGCAGGTGCCGTCCGGTGCCGAGGTCGAGCCCCACGTTCGGATCGTGCTCGGGCTTCTTGAGGTCGACCTCGACGCCGCCCACCGCGTTGATGATCTTCGTGAAGCCCTTGAAGTCGACGATCAGGTGGTGGTCGATCCGGATGCCGGTCAGCTTCTCCAGCGTACGAATCGTGCAGGCGGCGCCGCCGAACTGGAAGGCCCAGTTGAACTGGGCGTTCTGCTCGACGCTGTAGCTCCCGTCCTCCCGCCGGCACCTCGGCATGTCCACCCGCAGGTCGCGCGGCACGCTGAGCACCTCGGCGCGCTTCCGGTCGGCGGCCAGGTGCAGCAGCATCACCGTGTCCGAGCGCTCGCTGCCGGCCTCCTTCCGGTAGTCGGAGCCGAGCAGCAGGATGTTCTGAGCCTTGCCCCCACCCTTGGCCGGGCGGTCGGCGCCGTGCTCGGCGAGTACGGCCTCGGTCGCCTCGTCGGTACGGATATTGCTGTCGATCTTCCGGTACGCGAGCCAGCCCGCGACCCCGGCCAGGCCGACGAGCAGGGCGAGGCCACCGCACACCAGCCGGAGGGTGCGCCGGGCCCTGAGGCGCGCGGCCAGGCCGGACAGTTTCGGCATCTGCGCCACTCCTCAAGCCCCCGGCGTCGACGCCGGGGCCGGGTGCGGCCCGTCGTGTCCGGCGCCGAGCAGCCGCCCACGCCCCTGCCCGCACCAGCGGGAGCCGCGGAACCCGGCCCCTCCTGTCACCACGGCACGCATGCCACAACCACCTCTCCGAGCTTCGCCGACCTGAGAGACGCGCACGCGTGGCGCCGCCGTCCACCGGTGTTCATCGTGCGAGAGTCATTGCCATAAAACCGACTATTTGCATGAAGTCGGACAAAGATCCCACGAAAGGATGCGGCGATGCGGTCGCTGTCCGCGAAACGCGCACTCGATCTGGCAGGGAGCCTGCTCCTCCTGCTGCTGCTCGCGCCCGTACTGGCCACGACCTGCGCCGCCGTGATCCTCACCTCACCCGGCGGCGCATTGTCCCGACAGCCCCGGGCGGGTCTGCGGGGCGAGCCGTTCCTGATGCTGAAGTTCCGCATCGACCCCCGCGCCGCCGCGGTCGGCCGGCTGCTGCGCCGCCTGTCCCTGGACGAACTCCCCCAGCTGATCAACGTCGTACGCGGCGAGATGTCCTTGGTGGGACCACGCCCGCTGCCACTGAAGGACTCCGGCCCCGGCCCCCACTCCCCGGGCCTGTCCCGCGGCCGGCTGGCGGTCCTGCCGGGCATGACGGGACTGTGGCAGGTCAGCGGCCGGTCCGATCTCCCCTGGGACGAGATGGTGCTGCTGGACCTGGAGTACGTCGATACGCACTGCCTGGCCGTCGACCTCGGCATCCTGGCGCGGACCGTCCCGGCGGCGCTGACGGCACGGGCCGCACACTGACGCTCCCGCCACCGGAGCACCGGTGAGGGTTGCCTGAGCGACGCAGATCACCGCCCGCCTGGATACTGTGCGACGGCATAAGTGGGTAATCTCAGCTCGACTGGATAAGTTACCGCTTAGTAATCAAGTGTCGCTCAGCAACCAGGCCTGAGGCCCCGGGATTCCCGGAGATGCTCCAGGCAACCCCCGTTACCCACCCTCGCAGGCCCGAGGAGCCCCCAAATGCAACTCGCCGCGATCATCGTGTCGCTGGTCCTCATGGCAGTCGGCGTCGCGCTGTTCGGCCGTGCGATCTTCCAGATCTATCGCTTCGTACGGCTCGGACAGCCCGTGCCCGCCGGCACCCGTACCGACAACCCGTGGCAGCGCGCGGTCACCGTGGCCAAGGAGTTCCTCGGCCACACCCGGATGAACAAGTGGGGCGTCGTCGGCGTCGCGCACTGGTTCGTGGCGGTGGGCTTCCTCACGCTGCTCCTGACGATCGTGAACGCCATCGGCCAGCTCTTCCAGGCCGACTGGATCCTGCCGATCATCGGCGACTGGGCCCCGTACAACATGTACGTGGAGTTCATGGGCACGATGACCGTCCTCGGCATCCTGGCCCTGATCGTCATCCGGCAGCTGAACCGGCCGGGCGGGGCGGGCCGCAAGTCCCGCTTCGCGGGCTCCAACACCGGCCAGGCGTACTTCGTCGAGTCCGTCATCCTGATCGTCGGCATCTGCATCTTCACGCTGCACGCCCTGGAGGGCGCCCAGCACCACGTCGACTCGTACGAGGCGTCCTTCTTCATCTCGTACCCGGTCCTCGCCTGGTTCCGCGGCATGGACCTCTCCACGCTGCAGACCCTCACGTACTTCTTCGCGGGTCTGAAGATCGCCACGTCCTTCACCTGGATGATCACGGTCGCGCTCAAGACCGACATGGGCGTCGCCTGGCACCGCTTCCTGGCCTTCCCGAACATCTTCTTCAAGCGCAAGGCGGACGGCGACGTCGCGCTCGGCGCGCTGCTGCCGATGACGACCGGCGGCAAGGAGATCGACTGGGAGGACCCGGCCGAGGACGCCGTCTTCGGCGTCTCCCAGGTCGAGCAGTTCAGCTGGAAGGGCATCCTCGACTTCTCCACCTGCACCGAGTGCGGGCGCTGCCAGTCGCAGTGCCCGGCCTGGAACACGGGCAAGCCGCTCTCCCCCAAGCTCCTGATCATGTCCCTGCGCGACCACGCGCACGCCAAGGCGCCGTACCTGCTCGCAGGCGGCGGCAAGGACGCCGAGGGCAACGAGAAGGCGACCCCCGAGCAGCTCGCGGACGTACCGGCAGCGGCCCTCGCCGAGGCCGAGCGCCCCCTCATCGGCACGCTCGAAGAGAACGGCGTCATCGACCCGGACGTCCTGTGGTCCTGCACCTCCTGCGGCGCCTGCGTCGAGCAGTGCCCGGTGGACATCGAGCACATCGACCACATCGTCGACATGCGCCGCTACCAGGTGATGATCGAGTCCGCGTTCCCGTCCGAGGCGGGCACGATGCTCAAGAACCTGGAGAAGAAGGGCAACCCCTGGGGGCTCGCCAAGAAGGCGCGCGTCGAGTGGACGAAGGAGGTCGACTTCGAGGTGCCGATCGTCGGCAAGACGATCGACGACCTCACCGAGGTCGAGTACCTCTACTGGGTCGGCTGCGCGGGCGCGCTCGAAGACCGCGCCAAGAAGACCACCAAGGCCTTCGCGGAGCTGCTCCACATCGCGGGCGTGAAGTTCGCGATCATGGGCGGCGACGAGAAGTGCACCGGTGACTCGGCCCGCCGCCTCGGCAACGAGCCGCTCTTCCAGCAACTGGGCGCCGAGAACGTGTCCATGCTGAACATGGCGTACGGCGAGGACGACGAGGACGAGTCGACCAAGAAGCCCAAGTCGTCGAAGAAGATCGTCGCGACCTGCCCGCACTGCTTCAACACGATCGCGAACGAGTACCCGCAACTGGGCGGCGAGTTCGAGGTCATCCACCACACGCAGCTGCTCCAGCACCTCATCGACGAGGGCAAGCTGATCCCGGTGACCCCGGTCGAGGGCCTCATCACCTACCACGACCCCTGCTACCTGGGCCGTCACAACAAGGTCTACACGCCCCCGCGCGAGATCATGTCCGCCGTCCCCGGCCTGCGTCAGCAGGAGATGCACCGCCACAAGGAACGCGGCTTCTGCTGCGGCGCCGGCGGCGCGAGGATGTGGATGGAGGAGCGCATCGGCAAGCGCATCAACAACGAGCGCGTCGACGAGGCCCTCTCCCTCAACCCGGACATCGTCTCCACCGCCTGCCCCTTCTGCCTCGTCATGCTCACGGACTCCGTGAACGGCAAGAAGAACGACGGCAAGGCCAAGGAGTCCCTCACCGTCGTCGACGTGGCACAGCTGCTGCTCGACTCGGTGAAGACCCCGGTCGAGCCGTCGGACTCCGCCGAATCGGCGGACGCACCGGAGCCGGAGCCGGTGAAGTAGTACATACGGCGCGTACGCACGTACGCACGCGTGAGCGGCCGGTTCTGCCT
>NZ_JBSGZD010000159.1:0-17731 GCF_053610825.1 Streptomyces sp. NPDC054863
CTCGTGAGGGCGCCGGGCGGCGGCATTTCCGTACGTATCCAGGGCTAGCGGACGAATGTGCCCGCCTGACCGGCCAGATCCAGGAAGTACTGCGGGGCGACGCCGAGCACCAGCGTCACCGCCACTCCCACTCCGATCGCGGTCATCGTCAGCGGCGACGGCACTGCGACCGTGGGGCCGTCCGCCTTGGGCTCGCTGAAGAACATCAGCACGATGACCCGGATGTAGAAGAACGCGGCGATCGCCGACGACAGCACACCGACCACGACCAGCACCCCGGCCCCGCCCTCGGCCGCCGCCTTGAAGACCGCGAACTTCCCCGAGAACCCGGAGGTCAGCGGAATGCCCGCGAAGGCGAGCAGGAAGACCGCGAAGACCGCGGCGACCAGCGGCGAGCGCCGGCCGAGACCGGCCCACTTCGACAGGTGCGTCGCCTCGCCGCCCGCGTCGCGCACCAGCGTGACGACGGCGAAGGCGCCGATCGTGACGAAGGAGTACGCGAGCAGGTAGAAGAGGACGGACGAGATGCCGTCGGGGGTGGCCGCGATGACACCGGCCAGGATGAACCCGCCGTGCGCGATCGAGGAGTACGCGAGCAGCCTCTTGATGTCGGTCTGGGTGATCGCGACGACCGCGCCGCCCAGCATGGTGACGATCGCGACGCCCCACATGACCGGCCGCCAGTCCCAGGTGAGACCCGGCAGGACCACGTACAGCAGCCGCAGCAGCGCACCGAACGCCGCGACCTTCGTCGCCGCCGCCATGAAGCCGGTGACCGGCGTCGGGGCGCCCTGGTAGACGTCCGGGGTCCACATGTGGAACGGGACCGCGCCGACCTTGAAGAGCAGGCCCATCAGGATCATCGCCATGCCGATGAGCAGCAGTGCGTCGTTGCCCATGGTGTCGGCGAGCGCCGGGTCGATCTGCTGGACGGTGCCGTCCACGACGTCGGCGATCTTCGCGTACGAGACGGAGCCCGCGTAGCCGTAGAGCAGGGCGATGCCGAACAGCAGGAACGCGGAGGAGAACGCGCCGAGCAGGAAGTACTTCACGGCCGCCTCCTGCGACATCAGCCGCTTGCGGCGGGCGACGGCGCACAGGAGGTACAGCGGCAGCGAGAAGACTTCGAGCGCGATGAACAGGGTCAGCAGGTCGTTGGCGGCCGGGAAGGCGAGCAGCCCCGCCACCGCGAACATCACGAGCGGGAAGACCTCGGTGGTGGTGAACCCGGCCTTGACCGCCGCCTTCTCGGCATCGCTGCCGGGTACCGCCGCGGCGTCCGCCGCGAAGGAGTCGATCCGGTTTCCGTGCGCCTGAGGGTCGAGCCGGCGCTCGGCGAAGGTGAAGATCGCGACCAGCGAGGCCAGCAGAATGGTGCCCTGGAGGAACAGCGCCGGGCCGTCGACGGCGATGGCGCCCATCGCCGAGATCTGCGCCTTGGTGGTGGCGAACCCGCTGGCGGCGAGCCCGACGACGGCGGCGAAGGCTGCCGCGATCGCGACCACCGCGATGAACAACTGGGTGTAATACCGCCCTTTTCGGGGCACGAACGCTTCCGCCAGCACACCGAGGACTGCGGCGCCGACGACGATGAGGATCGGCGACAGCTGTGCGTACTCGATGGTCGGCGTCTCGAAGGTCGACCCCGGGGTGCCGGGAGGAGTCGCCGCCGCCAGATTCGTCCACAGGCTGTGGACAGTTGGTGCGCTCACTTCGCGGCCTCCACTTCAGGCTTGGGGTCCTGCTTGTTCACGTCGTGCATGGTGTGGGTGACCGCCGGGTTGACGATGTCGGTCAGCGGCTTCGGGTAGACGCCGAGTCCGATCAGCATCACGATCAGCGGGACGACCACCGCCAGTTCCCGCGCCTTGAGGTCCGGCATTCCGCTGACCTCGGCCTTCACCGGGCCGGTCATCGTGCGCTGGTAGAGCACGAGGACGTACAGCGCGGCGAGGACGATGCCGCTGGTGGCGATGATGCCGACCACCGGGTACGCGGCGAACACCCCGACCAGGACCAGGAATTCGCTGACGAACGGTGCGAGGCCGGGCAGCGAAAGCGTCGCCAGACCGCCGATCAGGAAGGTGCCGGCGAGCACCGGGGCGACCTTCTGCACCCCGCCGTAGTCGGCGATGAGCCGCGAGCCGCGCCGCGAGATGAGGAAGCCCGCGACGAGCATCAGCGCGGCCGTCGAGATCCCGTGGTTGACCATGTAGAGCGTCGCACCGGACTGGCCCTGGCTGGTCATCGCGAAGATGCCCAGGATGATGAAGCCGAAGTGCGAGATCGACGCGTACGCCACGAGCCTCTTGATGTCGCGCTGGCCGACGGCGAGCAGCGCCCCGTACACGATGCTGATCAGCGCCAGTACGAGGACGACGGGCGTCGCCCACTTGCTGGCCTCCGGGAAGAGCTGGAGGCAGAAGCGGAGCATCGCGAAGGTGCCGACCTTGTCGACGACCGCGGTGATGAGGACGGCGACCGGGGCGGTCGCCTCGCCCATCGCATTCGGCAGCCAGGTGTGCAGCGGCCACAGCGGGGCCTTCACCGCGAAGGCGAAGAAGAACCCGAGGAACAGCAGCCGTTCGATGTTGGTCGACATCTCCAGGGTGCCGGCCGCACGCATTTGTGCGATCTCCGAGAGCGAGAACGTCCCGGTGACCGTGTAGAGCCCGATGACGGCGGCCAGCATGAGGAGGCCGCCGGCCAGGTTGTAGAGCAGGAACTTGACCGCCGCGTACGACCGTTGGGTCGCCGCCGCCTCGTCCGTGCCGGCGTGCGCCCGGTCTCCGAAGCCGCCGATGAGGAAGTACATCGGAATGAGCATGGCTTCGAAGAAGATGTAGAAGAGGAAGACGTCCGTGGCCTCGAAGGAGATGATCACCATCGCTTCGACCATCAGGATCAGCGCGAAGAAGCCCTGGGTGGGGCGCCAGCGCTTCGACTTGGTCTCCAGCGGATCGGCGTCGTTCCACCCGGCGACGATCACGAACGGGATCAGCAGCGCGGTCAGCGCGACGAGCACCACACCGATGCCGTCGACGCCCAGTTCGTACCGGACTCCGAAGTCCTTGATCCAGGCGTGCGATTCGGTCAGCTGGTAGCGGTCGCCGCCCGGTTCGAACCGTACGAGGACGATCGCGGCCAGCACCAGTGTGCCGAGCGAGACCAGCAGCGCGAGCCACTTGGCTGCCGTGCGACGGGCGGCGGGCACGGCGGCGGTGAGGATGGCACCGGCCGCCGGGAGGACCGCCGTCGCGGTGAGAAGGGGAAAGGACATCGTGATCAGACCGCCCTCATCAGCAGGGTCGCGGCGATGAGGATCGCCGTACCGCCGAACATCGAGACCGCGTACGAGCGGGCGTAGCCGTTCTGAAGCTTGCGCAGCCGGCCCGAGAGCCCGCCGACCGAGGCGGCGGTGCCGTTGACCACGCCGTCGACCACGCTGTGGTCGAGGTAGACGAGCGAGCGGGTGAGGTGCTCGCCGCCGCGGACCAGGACGACGTGGTTGAAGTCGTCCTGGAGGAGGTCGCGGCGGGCGGCCCGGGTGAGCAGCGAGCCGCGCGGGGCGACCACGGGAACGGGCTTGCGGCCGTACTGGAAGTACGCGGCGACCACGCCGAGCAGCAGGACCGCGATCGTCGCGCCGGTGATGACCGGGATGCTGATCGGCGGGTGCGGGTGCTCGAACTTGGTCACCGGCTCCAGCCAGTTGACGAACCGGTCGCCGATCGAGAAGAACCCACCGGCGAAGACCGACCCGAAGGCGAGCACGATCATGGGGATCGTCATCGACCTGGGCGACTCGTGCGGGTGCGGCTCGTTGCCCTCCGCGTCCGGCTGCCAGCGCTTCTCGCCGAAGAAGGTCATCAGCATCACGCGCGTCATGTAGAACGCGGTGAGTCCGGCGCCCAGCAGCGTGGCTCCGCCCAGGATCCAGCCCTGGACGCCGCCCGCGGCGAACGCCGCCTCGATGATCTTGTCCTTGGAGAAGAAGCCGGAAAGACCGGGGAAGCCGATGATGGCGAGATATCCCAGCCCGAACGTCACGAAGGTGACCGGCATGTACTTGCGCAGGCCGCCGTACTTCCGCATGTCGACCTCGTCGTTCATGCCGTGCATGACGGATCCGGCGCCGAGGAAGAGGCCCGCCTTGAAGAAGCCGTGCGTCACCAGGTGCATGATCGCGAAGGCGTAGCCGATCGGGCCGAGGCCGGCCGCGAGGATCATGTAGCCGATCTGCGACATCGTCGATCCGGCGAGCGCCTTCTTGATGTCGTCCTTGGCACAACCGACGATCGCACCGAAGAGCAGCGTGACCGCTCCCACGACGGTGACCGCCAACTGGGCGTCGGGCGCGGCATCGAAGATGGCACCGGACCTGACGATCAGATACACGCCCGCGGTCACCATCGTCGCCGCGTGGATGAGGGCCGAGACCGGGGTCGGGCCCTCCATCGCGTCGCCGAGCCAGGACTGCAGCGGCACCTGCGCCGACTTGCCGCACGCGGCGAGCAGCAGCATCAGGCCGATCGCGGTGAGCTTGCCCTCGCTCGCACCCTCCGTCGCCCCCAGGACGGACCCGAAGGCGAAGGTCCCGAAGGTGGTGAACATCAGCATGATCGCGATGGACAGGCCGATGTCGCCCACGCGGTTGACGAGGAAGGCCTTCTTGGCCGCCGTCGCCGCACTCGGCTTGTGCTGCCAGAACCCGATGAGCAGGTACGAGGCGAGGCCGACGCCCTCCCAGCCGAAGTACAGCAGGAGGTAGTTGTCGGCGACGACGAGCAGGAGCATCGCCGCGAGGAAGAGGTTCAGGTAGCCGAAGAAGCGCCGACGGCGCTCGTCGTGCTCCATGTACCCGATCGAGTAGAGGTGGATCAGGGTGCCCACACCGGTGATCAGCAGGACGAAGGTCATCGACAGCTGGTCGAGCTGGAAGGCGATGTCCGCCTGGAAGCTCTCGACCGGGACCCAGCTGAACAGCTTCTGGTGCAGGGCCCGCTCACCGGCACCCTTGCCGATCATGTCGAGGAAGAGCACGGCACCGATGACGAAGGACGCGGCGGCGAGCAGGGTGCCCAGCCAGTGTCCGACCTTGTCCAACCGGCGTCCGCCGCACAGCAGTACGGCCGCTCCGAGCAGTGGCGCCGCGACGAGCAGCGCGATCAAGTTCTCCACGATTCTTTACGACCCCTTACAGCTTCATCAGGCTGGCGTCGTCGACCGAGGCCGAGTGGCGGGACCGGAACAGCGACACGATGATCGCCAGGCCGACCACGACCTCGGCGGCGGCGACGACCATCGTGAAGAAGGCGATGATCTGGCCGTCGAGATTGCCGTGCATCCGGGAGAACGCGACGAATGCCAGGTTGCAGGCGTTGAGCATCAGCTCGACGCACATGAACACGACGATGGCGTTGCGCCGGATCAGCACTCCTGCCGCGCCGATGGTGAACAACAGGGCGGCCAGATAGAGGTAGTTGACCGGACTCACTTGGCTGCCTCCTCTTCTCGCGGTGACGTGTGAGGCTCCGCCTCGTGGCGGCCGGCGCCACTGTCCGCGCCACGGCCGAGGCGCTCCTCGGAGCGCTGCTCCAGGGCCCTGAGGTCGTCCATGGCCTCGGCCGACACGTCGCGGATCTGACCGCGCTCGCGCAGCGTCTTCATGACGGTCAGCTCGGACGGGGTGCCGTCGGGCAGCAGACCGGCGACGTCCACCGCGTTGTGCCGGGCGTAGACGCCGGGGGCGGGCAGCGGCGGCAGGTGCTTGCCCGCGCGCACGCGCTGCTCGGCCAGCTCGCGCTGGGTCTTGGCACGCTCGGTGCGCTCGCGGTTGGTGAGGACCATCGCGCCGACGGTCGCGGTGATCAGCAGGGCGCCGGTGATCTCGAAGGCGAAGACGTACTTGGTGAAGATCAGCTCCGCCAGGCCCTCGACGTTGCCGCCCGCGTTGGCCTTCGCCAGCCCGTTGAACTCCTTCAACTGGGCGTTGCGGATGCCCGCGATGAGCAGGATGCCGAAGCCGAGCCCGCATCCGGCGGCCAGCCAGCGCTGCCCCTTGAGCGTCTCCTTCAGGGAGTCCGCCGCGGTGACACCGACGAGCATGACCACGAACAGGAAGAGCATCATGATCGCGCCGGTGTAGACGACGATCTGGACGATGCCCAGGAAGTACGCCCCGTTGGCGAGGTAGAAGACCGCCAGGATGATCATGGTCCCGGCGAGGCACAGCGCGCTGTGCACGGCCTTCTTCATCAGGATCGTGCACAGGGCGCCGACGACGGCGACCGTGCCGAGGACCCAGAACTGCACGGCCTCGCCGGTCGATGCGGCAGCGGCAAGCGTGCTCATGCCCCCACCGTCCTCTTCGACGCGGGCTCGTCCTCACCGAAGGTGGACGCGCCCTCCTGGGGCCGCTCCCCCTTGCTGAGCGCCACCTGTCGCTCGGTCCCGGGCGCGGCCTCGGTGACCAGCCCCCGGTAGTAGTCCTGCTCGTCGGTGCCGGGGAAGATCGAGTGCGGCGACTCGACCATGCCCTCGGTCAGTCCGGCGAGGAGCTGGTCCTTGGTGTAGATGAGGTTCTCGCGGCTGCTGTCGGCCAGTTCGAACTCGTTGGTCATCGTCAGCGCCCGGGTGGGGCACGCCTCGATGCACAGCCCGCACAGGATGCAGCGGGCGTAGTTGATCTGGTAGACGCGGCCGTAGCGCTCGCCCGGGGAGTAGCGCTCCTCCTCGGTGTTGTCCGCGCCCTCCACGTAGATCGCGTCGGCCGGACAGGCCCAGGCGCAGAGCTCGCACCCGATGCACTTCTCCAGGCCGTCCGGGTGCCGGTTGAGCTGGTGCCGGCCGTGGAAGCGCGGCGCCGTCACCTTCGGCGTCTCCGGATACTGCTCGGTCAGCCGCTTCTTGAACATGGCCTTGAAGGTCACGCCGAAGCCGGCCACGGGGTTCTGCCAGGGGGTCCGGGGGTCCTCGCCCCGGGAAGATGCCTCAGACACCGTCCGCCTCCTTTCCGTCACTCTGCGTAGCATTGCTGTCAGTATTGCCGCCGCCACTGACAACGAGCTCCCGCTCCTGCCTGGACCGCCTGCGCGGTACCGGTGGCAGGGTCTGTCCGGGCAGCGGAGGCACCGGGAATCCACCGGCCATCGGGTCGAAAGCGGGCTCGTCCTGAGGCTCTTCGGACTTGCTGCGCCGGAAGGCGTCGTACACGAACGACAGCAGCAGCACGCCGATCACCGCCCCCGCGACGTACAGCACGATCTGCTGGTACTCGACGTTGGCGTTGCGCAGCGCCCGTACGGTCGCCACGAGCATCAGCCAGACCACCGAGATCGGGATCAGGACCTTCCAGCCGAGCTTCATCAGCTGGTCGTAGCGCACGCGTGGCAGCGTGCCGCGCAGCCAGATGAAGAAGAACAGCAGCACCTGCACCTTGAGGACGAACCAGAGCATCGGCCACCAGCCGTGGTTCGCGCCCTCCCAGAACGTGCTGATCGGGTACGGGGCCCTCCAGCCGCCCAGGAAGAGGGTGACCGAGACCGCCGAGACGGTGACCATGTTGACGTACTCGGCCAGCATGAACAGCGCGAACTTGATCGACGAGTACTCGGTGTTGAAGCCGCCGACGAGGTCGCCCTCGGACTCCGGCATGTCGAACGGCGCCCGGTTGGTCTCGCCGACCATCGTCACGATGTAGATGATGAACGACACCGGCAGCAGCAGGATGTACCACCGGTCCGCCTGCGCCTCCACGATCGCCGAGGTCGACATCGACCCGGAGTAGAGGAAGACCGAGGCGAACGCGGCGCCCATCGCGATCTCGTACGAGATCATCTGCGCGCAGGAGCGCAGGCCGCCGAGCAGCGGGTAGGTGGAGCCGGACGACCAGCCGGCCAGCACGATGCCGTAGATGCCGACCGAGGCGCACGCGAGGACGTAGAGCATCGCGATGGGCAGGTCGGTGAGCTGCATCGTCGTGCGGTGGCCGAAGATCGAGACCTCGTTGCCCGCAGGGCCGAAGGGGATGACCGCGATCGCCATGAAGGCGGGGATGGCGGCGATGATCGGCGCGAGGACGTAGACGACCTTGTCCGCGCGCTTGACGATCACATCCTCTTTGAGCATGAGCTTGATGCCGTCGGCGAGGGACTGGAGCATGCCCCAGGGGCCGTGCCGGTTGGGGCCGATGCGCAGCTGCATCCAGGCGACGACCTTGCGCTCCCACACGATGGAGAAGAGCACGGTGACCATCAGGAACGCGAAGCAGAAGACGGCCTTGATCGCGACGAGCCACCAGGGGTCCGTGCCGAACATGGACAGGTCTTCCGCGGCGAGTGTGTACGCCGTCATGACGTCACCTCCGTCGGAGCGCTTGGCAGGGTCGTTGCGGGCGCGAGGGTGACCAACTGGCCTGGGCGGGCCCCGGTGTCGG
Source organism: Streptomyces sp. NPDC054863 (assembly GCF_053610825.1). Taxonomy (NCBI): domain Bacteria; kingdom Bacillati; phylum Actinomycetota; class Actinomycetes; order Kitasatosporales; family Streptomycetaceae; genus Streptomyces; species Streptomyces sp. NPDC054863. The sequence goes on from NZ_JBSGZD010000159.1 coordinate 8,438, forward strand.
AGAGGACGCCGCCGCCGGTCGAGTTCATCGGGAGCCAGACCACGCGGTCGGGCATCTCGCTCACCTGGAGCGGCAGTTCGACCGTCCCGGCGGGTCCCGTGACGGCGAGTACGTCGCCGTGCTTGACACCGGTCTCGTCCGCGGTGGCCGCGGAAAGCCGGGCCACGGCGGCGTGCCGGGTGCCCGCGAGGGCCTCGTCGCCGTCCTGGAGGCGCCCCTGGTCGAGCAGCAGGCGGTGGCCCGCGAGGACGGCCTCTCCGGCGCCCGCGCGGGGCAGCGGCCGGGAGGTCTCCAGCGGGGCGGACGCGTGCGGCCCGTCCCAGGCGCCGAGCCGGTCCAGCTCGCCCCGTACGGACTTCAGGTCCGGCAGCGCGAAACGGCCGTGGCCTTCGGCGCCCGGGGCGAGGGCCATCTCCTCGGCCAGCATGTGCAGGACGCGCGCGTCGCTCGGGGCGAGGCGGCGCGTCATCTGCTCGGGCTTCAGCGCGGCCTCGAACATCCGGGCCCTGCCCTCCCAGTTGAGGAAGGTGCCGGGCTTCTCGGCGACCGCGGCCACCGGGAGGACGACGTCCGCGTGGTCGGTGACCTCGCTGGGCCGGAGCTCCAGCGACACCAGGAAGCGGACCTCGTCCAGCGCCACGCGCGCGCGCGACGGGTCGGGAAGGTCGGCGATCTCGACCCCGGCGACGACCAGGGCGAGGAGCTCACCGGTCGCGGCGGCCTCGACGATCTGACCGGTGTCGCGGCCGTAGCGGTGCGGCAGTTCGGCGACGCCCCAGGCTGCGGCGACCTCCTCGCGTGCACGGGGGTCGGTCGCGGGACGGCCGCCCGGCAGCAGCGACGGGATCGCGCCCGCCTCGACCGCACCGCGCTCTCCGGCCCTGCGCGGGATCCACACCAGCTCGGCGCCGGTCGCGGAAGCCGCCCGTACGGCAGCGGTGAGCGCACCCGGCACACCGGCCAGGCGCTCCCCGACGACGATGACGGCACCGCTCTCGCGCAGCGCGTCGGCCGCCTTCACCCCGTCGGCGTCCAGGCCCGCGTGGCCCGCCAGGGCGTCGAGCCATTCGGTCTCGGTGCCGGGGGCGGCGGGGAGCAGGGTGCCGCCCGCCTTCGTCAGACCGCGGGTGGCGTGCGACGCGACGGCGAAGGTGCGCTGGCCGTACTTGCGGTGGGCCTTGCGCAGCCGCAGGAAGACGCCGGGCGCCTCCTCCTCGGACTCGAACCCGGCGAGCAGTACCGCCGGGGCCTTCTCCAGGGTGGTGTACGTCGTCCCCGTGCCGTCGAGGTCCCTGCCGCGCCCGGCGACGCGGGAGGCCAGGAAGTCGGCCTCCTCGCTGCTGTGCACACGGGCGCGGAAGTCGACGTCGTTGGTGTCGAGGGCGACGCGGGCGAACTTGCCGTACGCGTAGGCGTCTTCGACCGTCAGCCGGCCGCCGGTGAGGACACCGGCGCGGCCCCGTGCCGCCGCCAGTCCCTCGGCCGCGACCGCCAGCGCTTCCGGCCAGCTCGCGGGCTCCAGCTCACCGGATTCCTTGTTGCGTACGAGCGGAGTCGTCAGCCGGTCGGGGCGCTGGGCGTAACGGAAGCCGAAGCGCCCCTTGTCGCACAGCCACTCCTCGTTGACCTCCGGGTCCTCGGCCGCCATCCGCCGCATGACCTTGCCGCGACGGTGGTCGGTACGGGTCGCGCAGCCGCCGGCACAGTGCTCGCAGACGGACGGGCTCGACACGAGGTCGAAGGGCCGGGAGCGGAAGCGGTACGCGGCCGAGGTGAGCGCGCCCACCGGGCAGATCTGGATGGTGTTGCCGGAGAAGTACGACTCGAAGGGGTCGCCCTCGCCCGTGCCGACCTGCTGGAGCGCACCGCGCTCGATCAGCTCGATCATCGGGTCGCCCGCCACCTGGTTGGAGAACCGGGTGCAGCGCGCGCAGAGCACGCACCGCTCGCGGTCCAGGAGCACCTGGGTGGAGATCGGGACGGGCTTCTCGTACGTCCGCTTCCTGCCGTCGAAGCGGGAGTCGGCGTCGCCGTGCGACATGGCCTGGTTCTGCAGGGGGCACTCGCCGCCCTTGTCGCAGACCGGGCAGTCCAACGGGTGGTTGATCAGGAGGAGTTCCATCACTCCGCGCTGCGCCTTGTCGGCGACCGGCGAGGTGAGCTGGGACTTCACCACCATGCCGTCGGTGCAGGTGATGGTGCAGGAAGCCATCGGCTTGCGCTGGCCCTCGACCTCGACGATGCACTGGCGGCAGGCGCCGGCCGGGTCGAGGAGGGGGTGGTCGCAGAAGCGGGGGATCTCGATGCCGAGGAGTTCGGCGGCGCGGATCACCAGGGTCCCCTTGGGGACACTGATGTCGATGCCGTCGATGGTGAGGGACACGAGGTCCTCGGGCGGGACCGCCGCCTCGCCGCCCCCGGAGGGTGCACTTGTCGTGACGGTCATGCGTTCACCTCCAGGTGCTTGTCGGCCCAGAGGGTCGACTTGGCGGGGTCGAAGGGGCAGCCCTTGCCGGTGATGTGCTGCTCGTACTCCTCGCGGAAGTACTTGAGCGAGGAGAAGATCGGCGAGGCCGCTCCGTCTCCCAGCGCGCAGAAGGACTTGCCGTTGATGTTGTCGGCGATGTCGTTGAGTTTTTCGAGGTCGGACATCTGCCCCTTGCCGGCCTCGATGTCGCGCAGCAACTGGACGAGCCAGTACGTGCCTTCGCGGCAGGGTGTGCACTTGCCGCAGGACTCGTGGGCGTAGAACTCGGTCCAGCGGGTCACGGCCCGCACGACGCACGTCGTCTCGTCGAAGCACTGGAGCGCCTTGGTGCCGAGCATGGATCCGGCGGCTGCCACGCCCTCGTAGTCGAGCGGCACATCGAGGTGCTCGTCCGTGAACATCGGGGTCGAAGAGCCGCCCGGCGTCCAGAACTTCAGCCGGTGCCCGGCGCGCATTCCGCCGCTCATGTCGAGCAGCTGGCGCAGCGTGATTCCCAACGGGGCCTCGAACTGGCCGGGGTTGGTGACATGGCCGCTCAGCGAGTACAGCGTGAAGCCCGCGGACTTCTCGCTGCCCATCGATCGGAACCAGTCTTTGCCCCGATTCAGAATCGCGGGAACCGATGCGATCGACTCGACGTTGTTGACAACAGTGGGACAGGCATAAAGCCCGGCGACCGCAGGGAAAGGAGGACGCAGCCGGGGCTGGCCGCGACGGCCTTCGAGCGAGTCGAGCAGCGCGGTCTCTTCTCCGCAGATGTACGCACCCGCCCCTGCGTGCACGGTGAGTTCGAGATCGAGTCCGCTGCCGAGGATGTTCGTGCCGAGGTAGCCGGCGGCGTACGCCTCCCGCACGGCCTCGTGCAGCCTGCGCAGCACGGGGACGGTCTCTCCGCGCAGATAGATGAACGCGTGATGCGACCGGATCGCGTAACACGCAATGACGATGCCCTCGATGAGGCTGTGCGGGTTCGCGAAGAGGAGCGGGATGTCCTTGCAGGTCCCCGGCTCCGATTCGTCGGCGTTGACAACTAGATAGTGCGGCTTTCCATCACCCTGCGGAATGAACTGCCACTTCATTCCGGTGGGGAATCCGGCACCGCCGCGACCGCGCAGACCGGAGTCCTTCACGTAGGCGATGAGGTCGTCCGGAGTCATGGCGAGGGCCTTGCGCAGGCCCTCGTACCCCTCGTGCCTCCGGTAGGTCTCCAGCGTCCACGACCGGGGGTCGTCCCAGAAGGCGGACAGGACGGGCGAGAGCAGCTTCTCGGGGCTGTCCCCGTTGCCGTTGCCGTTTCCGGTCATCTCGGTGGCCAAGGTCATCACTCACCCTCCTCGGAAGCGGGGCCTGCCGGGTGCTGCTCAGGTGCCGCGGCCGGGTCGGAGGCCGAGGTCTGCTGCGGGGCGTCGTGCGAGCTGAGGTGCTCGGAGCCCGGCTGCGGGGCGGCGTCGCGCGGTGCCGCGTCGCGGCTGCTCTCCGCGCGCGGCGACACGACGCGGGCGGTGGCCGGTGCCTCGCCCTTGGCGAGCTTGAGGCCGATCAGCGAGGCGTGCCCGGCGCCTCCGGATGCCTCTACCGCGCCCGGGCGCTCGTCCGGGAAACCGGCCAGGATGCGGGCGGTCTCCTTGTAGGTGCACAGGGGGGCGCCGCGGGTCGGCTCGACGGTGCGGCCCGAGCGGAGGTCGTCGACGAGCTGCTTGGCCGACTCGGGGGTCTGGTTGTCGAAGAACTCCCAGTTGACCATCACCACGGGGGCGTAGTCGCAGGCGGCGTTGCACTCGATGTGTTCGAGGGTGACCTTGCCGTCGCCGGTGGTCTCGTTGTTGCCCACGCCCAGGTACGACTTGAGCTCGTCGAAGATGGCGTCGCCGCCCATCACCGCGCACAGCGTGTTGGTGCAGACGCCGACCTGGTAGTCGCCGGACTTCTTGCGCCGGTACATGGTGTAGAAGGTGGCGACCGCGGTGACCTCTGCGGTGGTCAGGCCGAGGACCTCGGCGCAGAACCGCATGCCGGTGCGGGAGACGTGCCCCTCCTCGGACTGCACGAGGTGCAGCAGCGGCAGCAGCGCGGAGCGGCTGTCGGGGTAGCGGCCGATCACCTCCTGCGCATCCGCTTCGAGGCGGGCCCTGACCTCGTCCGGGTAGGCGGGGGCGGGCAGTTGGGGCATGCCCAGTGACACATCGGTCATCGGTCGACGCCTCCCATCACGGGGTCGATGGACGCGACGGCGACGATGACGTCGGCGACCTGGCCGCCCTCGCACATCGCCGCCATGGCCTGGAGGTTGGTGAAGGACGGGTCGCGGAAGTGGACCCGGTAGGGGCGGGTGCCGCCGTCGGAGACGACGTGCACGCCGAGTTCGCCCTTGGGGGACTCGACGGCCGCGTAGGCCTGGCCGGGCGGGACCCGGAAGCCCTCGGTGACCAGCTTGAAGTGGTGGATCAGGGCCTCCATGGAGGTGCCCATGATCTTCTTGATGTGGTCGAGCGAGTTGCCGAGACCGTCGGCGCCGATGGCCAGTTGGGCGGGCCAGGCGATCTTCTTGTCGGCGACCATCACGTCCCCGGGCTTCTTGAGGCGCTCCAGGCACTGCTCGACGATGTCGAGGGACTGGCGCATCTCTTCGAGCCGGATGAGGAAGCGGCCGTAGGAGTCGCAGGTGTCGGCGGTGGGGACCTCGAAGTCGTAGGTCTCGTATCCGCAGTACGGGTCGGTCTTGCGCAGGTCGTGCGGCAGGCCTGCCGAGCGGAGCACCGGGCCCGTGGCGCCGAGGGCCATGCAGCCGGTGAGGTCGAGGTGGCCGACGTCCTGCATGCGGGCCTTGAAGATGGCGTTGCCGGTGGCGAGCTTGTCGTACTCCGGCAGGTTCTTGCGCATGGTCTTCAGGAGCTCGCCGAGCTTGTCCATGGCCCCGGGCGGGAGGTCCTGGGCGAGGCCGCCGGGGCGGACGAACGCGTGGTTCATCCGCAGGCCGGTGATCAGCTCGAAGGCGTCCAGGATGAGTTCGCGGTCCCGGAAGCCGTAGATCATGATCGTGGTCGCGCCGAGCTCCATGCCACCGGTGGCGATGCACACCAGGTGCGAGGAGAGCCGGTTCAGCTCCATCAACATGACGCGGATGATGCTGGCGCGGTCGGGAATCTGGTCGGTGATGCCGAGCAGCTTCTCGACGCCCAGGCAGTACGCGGTCTCGTTGAAGAACGGCGTCAGGTAGTCCATGCGCGTGACGAAGGTGGTGCCCTGCGTCCAGTTCCGGAATTCGAGGTTCTTCTCGATGCCGGTGTGGAGGTAGCCGATGCCGCAGCGTGCCTCGGTGACGGTCTCGCCGTCGATCTCCAGGATCAGACGGAGCACGCCGTGCGTGGACGGGTGCTGGGGGCCCATGTTGACGACGATGCGCTCGTCGTCGGCCTTCGACGCGGCCTGTACGACCTCGTCCCAGTCGCCGCCGGTGACCGTGTAGACGGTGCCTTCGGTGGTCTCGCGGGCCGAGGCCGAGGTGGGGGATGAAGAGGGGGTGGTCACGAGTACGACCTCCGCTGGTCCGGAGCCGGGATCTGGGCGCCCTTGTACTCGACGGCGATGCCGCCGAGGGGGTAGTCCTTGCGCTGCGGGAAGCCCTGCCAGTCGTCCGGCATCATGATCCGGGTCAGGGCGGGGTGGCCGTCGAAGACCAGGCCGAAGAAGTCGTACGCCTCGCGCTCGTGCCAGTCGTTGGTCGGGTACACCTGGACCAGCGAGGGGATGTGCGGGTCGGCGTCGGGGGCACTGACTTCGATGCGGATCAGCCGGCCGTGCGTGAGCGAGCGCAGGTGGTAGACGGCGTGCAGCTCGCGGCCCTTGTCCTCCAGGTAGTGCACGGCGCTGACTCCGGTACAGAGCTCGAAGCGCAGGGCCGGGTCGTCGCGCAGTGTGCGGGCGACCTTCAGGAGGTGCTCGCGGGCGATGTGGAAGGTGAGCTCGCCCCGGTCGACGACCGTCTTCTCGATGGCGTGCGAGGGGAGCAGGTCCTGCTCCTCCAGGGCGCCTTCGAGCTCGTCCGCGACCTCGTCGAACCATCCTCCGTACGGGCGGGACGATTCGCCGGGGAAGGTGACCGTGCGGACGAGTCCGCCGTAACCGGTCGTGTCGCCACCGTCGTTGGCGCCGAACATGCCCTTGCGGGTGCGGAGGACCTCGCCGGTGTCCGCTCGCTGGGCGGGGACGCCGTTCGGCGTGCCCTCGTGTTGCTCGCTCACCGGAGCAGCCCCTTCATCTCGATCGTGGGGAGCGCCTTGAGTGCTGCTTCCTCCGCCTCGCGGGCCGCTTCCTCCGCGTTGACGCCGAGCTTGGAGCTCTGGATCTTCTGGTGGAGCTTGAGGATCGCGTCGATCAGCATCTCGGGGCGGGGCGGGCAGCCCGGCAGGTAGATGTCGACCGGAACGATGTGGTCGACGCCCTGCACGATCGCGTAGTTGTTGAACATGCCGCCCGAGGAGGCGCAAACCCCCATGGAGATGACCCACTTGGGGTTCGGCATCTGGTCGTAGACCTGTCGCAGCACCGGCGCCATCTTCTGGCTGACCCGGCCGGCCACGATCATCAGGTCGGCCTGCCGCGGTGAACCGCGGAAGACCTCCATGCCGAAGCGGGCCAGGTCGTACCGGCCCGCCCCCGTCGTCATCATCTCGATGGCGCAGCAGGCGAGGCCGAAGGTCGCGGGGAAGACGGAGGACTTCCGCACCCAGCCCGCGGCCTGTTCGACCGTCGTCAGCAGAAATCCGCTCGGCAGTTTCTCTTCGAGTCCCATGGGTGATCCCTCAGCCCCTCAGTCCCATTCCAGGCCGCCGCGACGCCATACGTACGCGTACGCGACAAAAACGGTGAGCACGAAGAGGAGCATCTCGACGAGCCCGAAAATCCCCAGGGCGTCGAAGGAGACCGCCCAGGGGTAGAGGAAGACGATCTCGATGTCGAAAATGATGAACAACATCGCCGTCAGGTAGTACTTGATGGGAAAGCGGCCACCGCCCGCCGGCGTGGGAGTGGGCTCGATGCCGCACTCGTACGCTTCCTGCTTTGCCCGGTTGTAGCGCTTGGGGCCGATAAGCGTGGCCATGACCACGGAGAAGATCGCAAACCCTGCCCCGAGGGCGCCGAGCACAAGGATGGGCGCGTAAGCATTCACCCTCCTCGCTCCTTCCAGTCGTCCTTGACCGTTGGACCGCGCCGGGCTCGCACTTGCCCCGTCGCGGGGGGCCGGTGCGCCTCGCCGCGGAAGAACCGTATGAAGATCGCGGATATGTGAGGCAGTTCACAAGCCTGACTGCCCCGCATCCTATGCCTGCCGGTCTGTGATCTGCGACACGGGGTACGACAACGCCTTTGTGATCTCCACCACCTGACGAAGGATCATGAACGCGGATGCACGGTGATCTACGTACCGGAAGCACGCAAGTGATCACCTGACGTGACATTCGGTGGTGTCGTCGCTGGTCGGAGGCGTGGCGCTCTATCAAGAGATGGCGCCTACAGGCAAATTGGAGATGGACACGCGTCGGTGATAGGGGCTCCGCACTCACTCTCGCGAGGGGGTTCGGGGAGGCAAGTGGACTCGTGCGCGCGTTCACGAGCGGACAAGCCGACGGAGCGAGCCCCGATTGTGACCTGCGTCACCCCTAAGGGTCCGTCAGAAAAGCGGGCTTGGCCATGCGTGTGAACGGATGGTAGGCGTCGGGGCAATTGGGGCGTATCGCGGAAAACCCATGATCACAGGGTTGATCGGCGATGCCCGTTTTGCCCTTTACGGCGTCAATAAGGGTGCGCGGACGCGGAATTCGGGCCGCTGGATGGCAACTGTGGCGGAGACCACGTTTCTTGATGCCGACTCGTTACCTCTGATAGCGGTAGTTCTCATGTCCCACACCGCTCACATACCCAGCCACCGGAAGCCCCGCCGCAGCGCCTCGAAGATGGCGCTCCGTGCCGGAGTTGCCGGTGGCGTCCTCAGCACCATCGCGGTGGCTGGTGCGGCGGCTCCGGCGAACGCGGAGCCGGTGCACGAGACCGTCGAGATGCCCCAGCTGACGACCACCGCCGCTTCCACGCCCGCCAAGTCCGCCGCCACGGTCAACACCGCTGTCGAGGCGACGCAGCAGATCGCCTTCGAGTACGACCGCCAGGTCCGTCAGGACGCCGCGGCCGAAACCGCCATGAAGGACGCCAAGAAGGCCAAGGCCGAGGCGGACCGCAAGGCGGAGGCCGAGAAGAAGGCCGCCGAGGCCGCCCGCAAGAAGGCCGAGGAGAAGGCCGAGCAGGAGCGCGCCTCGCGTTCCACCGAGCGCACCTCCCTGAGCTCGTACTCCTCCTCCGACTCCTCGTCGTCCTCGAAGGGCTCCGGCAGCTCGGCGTCCTCGTCGTCCGCGACCGGCAGCGCCGCGTCCGTCATCGCGTTCGCACGGGCGCAGATCGGCGACGCGTACGTCCTGGGCAGCACCGGGCCGAACGCCTGGGACTGCTCCAGCCTCATGCAGGCCGCGTTCGGCTCCATCGGTGTCGACCTGCCGCGCGTCTCGCAGAGCCAGTCCACCATGGGCACGCAGGTCGGTCTCGACAACCTGCAGCCGGGCGACATCCTTTACTGGGGCAGCGCGGGCAGCGCGTACCACGTGGGCATCTACGTGGGCGGCGGCAACTTCGTCGGTGCGCAGAACTCCGGCACCGGTGTGGTGGAGCGTCCGCTGTCGTACGACCCGCCGACCGGCGCCGTGCGCGTGCTCTGAGCCACGCCGCTCCGGTTCCCTTCTTCTTCGTACGGCCGAGGG
>NZ_JBSGZD010000160.1:0-17670 GCF_053610825.1 Streptomyces sp. NPDC054863
GGCCCCACTCGGGCGTACTGCCTCACTGCTTGCCCGCGCCCGCCTCCAGCGGGCGGATCCGCAGCAGGGCCCTGGTCGGGAGGGCCGTGGCGGCGAGCGTCAGGAGGACCGCGCCCGCGGCCAGCGGGACGGCGACCGTCAGGGGAATGGACGGTCCCGAGCCGGTGATGCCCCGGGCGATGGGGAGCAGCGTCGCCCAGGCGATCGCGCCGCCGAGGAGCAGGCCGGTGCCCGCGACCAGGAGGGCTTCCCAGCGCATCATTCCCTTGACCTGGCGGCGGGTGGTGCCGGACAGACGCAGCAGGCCGACTTCGCGGCGGCGGTCCAGGACCGTCATGACGAGGGTGTTGGCTGCGGCGATGGCGGCGAAGCCGCCGAGGACCGCGGCCATCACGGTGTTGGCCCAGGCGCCGAGTTCCTGGTTGAGGTCGGCCTGGACGCCGTAGCCTGCCGCGTCGGTGACCGTTGCGGTCGGGGCGACATTCTTCAACTCGCCGACGAGGGCTGCCTGTTCGGTGCCCGGCTTGGCGGAGATCAGGACCTGGGAGTCGTAGGGGGCGGTGACGTGGGCGGCGAGGGCCTCACGCGGCATCAGTACCTGGCCCACGCCCAGACCCCGGCTGTACGTGGCGACCAGCTTGGGCTTGACCTGGGTGCCGTCGCCGAGCCGCAGCGGGACCGGGTCGCCGAGGCGTACGTCGAGGGTTTCGGCGAGGTTCGCGTCGAGGGCGACGGTGTCCCGGGAGTCGCCGAGTGCGGCGAAGGATCCGGTGCGTATGCCCAGGTCGAGGACCTTGGACAGGTGCGCCGGGTTGCCCGAGATACCGAGGGCGGTCGCGGAGTTGAGCTGCTGCGAGCCTTCGTAGACGATGCCGGTACGGAGGATTCCGGTGGCGCTCTCGACGCCGGGGAGGGCGGCTGCGTACGACGCGGTGGCGGCGGGGAGCCCCGGGCCCGCCGGGCTTCCCGGTGTGAGGACCTGGTCGGCGACGACCGACGTGGTCACGTTGCGCGCGGAGGCGTCGCGGATGGTGCTCTGTATGAAGACGAGCGTTCCGCAGAAGGCGATCACCATGACGATGGGCGTGATGGCGGAGGCCAGCCGGCGTGCGTTGACCCGGGTGTTGTCGGCGGCCAGGGAGCCGGGCGCGCCTGCCGCACCCGCCCGGAGGGGGAGGGAGAGCACGCCGGTGCTGATGCGGGCGATCGCCGGGCCGAGCAGGGCGACGCCGGCCAGGAAGCACATGACGACGCCGAGTGCGGTGGTCGCCGCCGCGTCCCCGCTGAGCTGCGAGGCGACGGCTCCCATGGCCGCGCCACCGGCACAGAAGAGGATGCCGAAGACGGTCCGGACCCTGCCGAGGGTGGAGGTCGCGACGGCGGCTTCGCCGAGGGCCAGGCCGGGGCGGAGGTTCGCCGGACGGCGGGCCGCGAAGTATCCCGCGGCGAGGGCGGAGAGGACGCTCAGGAGTACGGCAGCGACGACCGGCAGCGCCCCGGCGTCCAGGGTCATCTGGGGCGGGACGGCGCCTCGGGAGACGAGTTCACCGAACCACCAGCGGGCGAGTGCGTAGCCGGGGATCGCGCCGAGGAGGCCGGCCACCGGGGCGAGCATCATCGCTTCGGTGGCGATCGTGCGGCGGATCTGCCTGGGGGTCGCGCCGATCGCCCTGAGCAGGGCGAACTCGCGGGCGCGCTGGGAGGTGGCCAGGGCGATGGTGCCCGAGATGACGAAGACGGCCGTCATCGCCGCGACTCCGCCGAAGGAGGCGCCGAGGCCGATGAGGTACGTCTCGCCGGCCGCCAGGGCGGGGAGTTCCGCCATGCCGCGGTCGGTCCCGGTGAGGACCTTCGCCTTGCCGCCGACCGCCTGCTTGACCTGGGCGGCGAGCGCTTCGGCGCTGGTCCCGCTCCTCGGGGTGACGAGGATCGCGTCGGCCTTTCCGGGGTGGCCGGAGAGGCGGTCGGCGGTGGCGGGGGCGAACCAGGCGTGCGTACCGAGCGGTGAGGGGTGGGCGAGGCCGGAGATCCGGTACGTCCCCGTACCGCCTGCGGTGGTGAGGGTGATGCGGTCACCGGTCTTCAACTTGACTGTGCGGGCGGCCTGTTGGTCCAGGACTACCTCGCGGGCGCCCGGGGCGCGGCCTTCGGCGACGGCACCTGCGGCGGCGATGCTGCCACCGGTGAGCGGCGGCTGCTGGTGCTGCTGGGCCTCGGGCGACTTGTCGTGCTGCTGCGCCGCAGGGGACTTCTTGTGCTGCTGGGTCACGGGGAAGGACACGTCGGGCACTGCCGACGCGACGCCCGGACCGGCTGCTATCCGGGCCGCCAACGCGGTGTCCACCCGGCCCCGCTCGGGCAGGGGCGCGGAAACGGTCTCGGCCTCGCCGCTGAAATTGACGACCTTCGAGGTGTACGGGTCGGCGGCGACGACCACCGGGGCGTGCGCGTACCGCACCGGGGCGGCCTTCGCGGTGATGCCGGTCTGGAGGAGCGCTCCGCAGGCGGCGATGACGGCCGCACCGAGGAGCAGGGCGACGAAGCTGCCCACGAAGGAGGCGGGGCGGAAGCGGATGGATGCCCGCGCGAGGCCGTTCCTCATGCTGCGGCCCCGGCGAAGTGGCGGGCGGGGGCGGCGAGGGCGGTCATGCGGGCGGCCACCGACTGGGGGTCGGGGTGGCGGAGTTCGCCCGCGAGGGCGCCGTCGGCCAGGAACAGCACCCGGTCGGAGTGCGAGGCGGCCACCGGGTCGTGGGTGACCATGACGACGGTGGCGCCCATGGCGTCGACTGCCCGGCGCAGCAGTCCGAGCACCTCCTGGGCGGTTTGGGTGTCCAGGGCGCCGGTCGGCTCGTCCGCGAACACCACCTCGGGGCGCGTGATCAGGGCGCGGGCGATGGCGACGCGCTGCTGCTGACCGCCGGAGAGCTGGCCGGGGCGGCGGTCGCCGTGCTCGGGCAGGCCGACCTGGGTGAGGAGTTCCTGGGCGAGGCGGCGGTTCTGCTTGCCGCCCGCGAGGCGCTGCGGCAGCAGCACGTTCTGCTCGACGGTCAGGGAGGGGAGGAGGTTGAAGGACTGGAAGACGAAACCGATGCGGGAGCGCCGCAGTTCGGTGAGGCGGTCCTCGCGGAGGTGCGAGATGGCCTCGCCGCCGAGGAGCACCTCGCCGGACGAGGGCCGGTCGAGCCCGGCCGCGCACTGGAGGAAGGTGCTCTTGCCGGAGCCGGAGGGGCCCATCACCGCGGTGAAGCCACCACGCGGCAGGACGAGGTCCATGCCCCGCAGGGCGTGCACGGTGGCGGCGCCGCGACCGTAACTCCGGGTCACCGCGCGGAGCTCGATCGCCGGGGCGGAGGGCGTCGGGGAGGAGTGCGTCTGGGAGGAGTGCGCCGGGGAGGACGTCGGAGCCGAATGCGTCGGGGCGAAGTCCGTCGGAGCCGCATACGTCGGGGCGGAGTGCGTCGGAGGCACCGTCGGCGGCCCGGAGTGTGCCGGGTGCCCGGAGTGTGCCGGGTACGCGGCCGGGTACGACGGGGCCTCGCTCCTGGGGCGCATCGTGCGCGTCTCGGTGTGCGTGCGGTCTCGACGCAAGGCCATGACGTCCCTTTCTGCACGGCTCGACGGTGCGTGAGCCGCTGGTGGAAGTGGTGCTGATGTGATGTCTCCAACGTTAGAAAGCCCGAGGTCAGACGGCCATGGGGTCAACCACGCTCTCTGGGTGGTGCTAGCCCCCCGATGCGCATGGTGGTCAACCGCACCAGGGGCTGCGGTTGACCGCAGCGGTAGGGCGGCCGGAGGTTTCGGCAAGCCCGGGACGCCGTACCGAATATGGCGGTTGCCTGGCGGCCGAGGAGAAAAGCGGAGCTGCGTGAAGGAGTCGTGAACCCATAAAAACCGCAGGTCAGAGGGGAATAGCAAAGCGTTAGCGGAACAACAGCGGAACGACAGGGCAGGGCTCCAAGCTGAAAGCAGACCAGATGCCTGCACCGCACACCCTCTCGATCTCCGGGGAACTTCACATGCGTATTTCCGCCCGCCGCCCTGCCGTCCTCGCCGCGACCGCCTTCGCCGCCCTCTCCCTGACGCTCACCGCCTGTGGCGGTGGCGGCGGCACGAAGGACGCCGGAGCCGGCGCTTCCGCTCCGGCCGGCGGCAGCTCGGCCTCCGACTCCGCGGAGAAGAAGGACACGGCCGCCGGCACCGGCGGCGCTTCGGGCAAGGACGAGAAGGCGGGCAAGGACACCGCCGGTTCCGGTAACTCCGAGTCCGGTACGCCGGGTTCCGCCGACTCGGGCGCCACCCAGACCGGTTCCAAGAGCAAGTCCGGCGCCAAGGCCCCCGCCTGCGGATTCAACGACGTGAAGATCTCCGCCGAGAAGCAGGACGGCCCGCCCTACACCCACATCACGCTGACCGCGAAGAACACCTCGGGTCACGCCTGCACCATGGAGAAGTACCCGCTGATCGCGTTCGGCGAGATCCAGACCGCCAAGGACGTCCCGGCCGTCGCCAAGAGCAAGCCCGCGGCCTCCGTGGTCCTGGAGCCGGGTGCGCCCGCCTACGCCGCGGTGCGCATCAACAACGGCGGCCAGAAGGAGGACGGCCGCGCCGTCAGCTCCTTCTCCGTGAACCTCTTCACCAACGGCGCCCCGACCGAGGGCAGCAAGCAGGTCAGCGTGAACGGCGGCATCCAGGTCACCGACAAGTTCGCGAAGACCGGCTACTGGACGCACGAGCTGCGCAACGGCGCCGACGACTTCTAAACCACACACCACCACGGCCCTCTGAGCCGGAGCACCATCGGCTTCTGAGCCGAGCACCATCACCACCACCATCGGCTTCTGAGCCGAGCAGCACCACACAGACCGGCCGCCCCTACGGAACCCCCCTCCGTAGGGGCGGCCTTCTTTCGGTCCCGTCCCCGCTCCCCCACCGACGGCCGGAAGATCTGCTCCTGACGGATCATGACATCCTGACGTGTCACGACGTGCCGGACGGGATCGGCGGACGTCCGGGTTTTAGGGAACATCGATGAGGCTCTGCTTCCTGGTGGAAGAGCACTACCGTCACGACGGCATGCCCATCGAGGTGATCCGCACCCTGACCTCGTGGGGACACCGGGTGGACGTGGTGCGGCCCGGCGGTTCCCTGCTGGACATGACCGCGGCGGTACGGGCCGGCACGCACGACGCGTGGGTGCTCAAGACGGTGTCCGGCGGCCCCGGACTCACCCTCCTCGAAGCGGCGGCGGAGGCCGGTCTGACGACCGTCAACGACGCCCGGGCCATACGCCGCGTACGCGACAAGGCCCTCGCGGCGGCGATCGGCCGCAGTCACGGCCTCCCCGTTCCGCCGACTTACGCAGCCGCCAGCCCTCAGCTCCTCCTGGAAGTACCGGATGCGGAGTACCCGCTGGTCGTGAAGCCCGCCGACGGCAGCGCGGGCCGCTCCGTCCACCTGGTGGCGACGCCGGAGCGACTCGCCGCCCTGCTCCCCGAACTGACCGGTGAGGGCATGCTGATCGCCCAGCCGTACGTGGCCAACCCGGGCGTCGACCTGAAGGTGTACTGCGTCGGGGGCAGGCTCTACGCCACCGAGCGCGGCTCCCCGCTCCACCCGGAGCACACCGTGCACGAGCGTCGCGTACCGCTGCCCGCCGAGGTCGCGGAGACCGTCGCGCGGGTGGGAGCCGTGTACGGGCTCGACCTGTACGGGGTGGACGTGCTGCTCGGCCCGGACGGCCCTGTCGTCGTGGACGTGAACGACTTCCCGAGCTTCCGGCGGGTTCCGGACGCGGCGGGACAGGTGGCACGTGCGGTGCTGGAACTGGCCCGCAGGGGTCCGGTCGCCGCTCCCGGTGCGGGCGGGGTGCTCTCCGTACCGTCGCCCCGACCGCACCCGGAACCGCTCACGTCCCCGGAACACCCCGCGCCCGCGCCCGTACCGGTCGCGGCCGGCGAGCACGTACGAGGGAACGCATGAGGGATCGGCATGAGGGATCGCATGGGGAACGCATGAGGATCGGCCTGATCACGTCCGCGCCCGACCACCCCCTGCTGGCCGCGACCACCGCCCTGCTCACCCCGGACCACGCGGTGGAGGTGTTGAATCCGGATACCGTACGGTCCGTCTCCGACCGGCAGCCCGCCGACATCTACCTGCTCAAGTCCCGTACGCCGCACGCCCTCGCCCTCGCCCGCGAGCTGGAGCGACGCGGTACGCGCGTGGTGAACTCGGCCGGGGCGACGGCGCGCGTACAGGACCGTACGGAGATGGCGGAGGTGGCCCGGCAGGCCGGACTCCCGTTCGCCCCCACCCGCACTCTCCCCACGCTCTCGGACCTCTCCGGCCTCTCCGGCCAGGTGGTGGTCAAGAGCCGGCACAGTTGCAAGGGCGATCTCGTTGCCCGCGTCGACAGCCCCGCACAGCTGCGGGAACTGGCCGCACGGCACCCGCAGGAGCCGGTCGTGGTGCAGGATTTCGCCCCGAACAGCGGCTGGGACCACAAGCTGTGGGCCGTCGGCGACCAGGTCTTCGCCGCCCTGCGCCGCTCCGAACTCGCGCCCGGCGGACGGGGTGACACCCACTCCCTGGCGCCGACGGACCTGCCGTCGGGCTGGGCCGACCTGGTACGCCAGGTGGGCGAGGTCTTCGCGCTCGACGTGTACGGCGTCGACATCATCGGCACCGCCGGTGACACGGCTGCGCAGACTCCGCTGATCGTGGACGTCAACGCCTTCCCGGGCATCCGGAATCAGGCGGGCGCCCCGGAGGCACTGGCAGAACTGGCCCTGCGCACGGGCCTGCGGGAGTGCGCGGAGGGCTGATGCCCCGGGGGACCGAGGACGACCGGGTCAGGCCTGGAGCTCGTCCACGGTACGGGCGACCGTGCCGAACAGGTCGGAAACCGTGGTCAGGCTGGCGGCCTGCAACGCCTCCGCCGGAAGCACGGAGCCGTCCGGCGTCTGGAGGGGGCGCGTCGCGGTGGCCTCGGCGACGACGGTCGGACGGTGGCCGAGGTTGAAGGCGCCCTGGGCGGTGAACAGGACGCACATGTGCGTCATGAACCCGGCGATGACGAGGCTGCCGCCGCTGCCCAGCCCCTCCAGAACCTCCTGGAGGTCCGTCTGGTGGAAGGCGTTGGGGAACTGCTTGACGACGACCTTCTCGCCCTCGATCGGGGCGACTTCGCTGCTGATCGCGCCGATCTCGGCCCGGATGTCGTACGGGGTGCCCTCGCCGCCGTCGTTGACGACGTGGACCACCGGAGCACCGGCGGCGCGGGCCGCAGCGAGCAGCCGCGCCCCGGCGGCCACGGCCTCTTCGGCGCCGTCGAGCCGCATGATGCCGGTGCGGTAGGTGTTCTGGAAGTCGATCAGGAGCAGGGTCGACCCGCTGAGCCGCGGCAGCTCCTCGGAGAGGCCGTTCAGTGCGCGCAGGGTGGTGGAGGCAGCCATGGGAATTCCTTCGGGTTCGGGGTGCTGAAAGGTGAGTGAACGGGGCTTCTAGCGGAGGCTCTTGGTGGTCCCGGCCGGTTCCAGGTCGACGAGCCGGTGGGCGATGCCCTTGTCCTTGAACGCCTTCACGAGGGACGCCATGTCCTCGGAGTAGATGTTCCAGCTGTCGGTGTGCACCGCGACCACCTTGCGGGGGTTGAGGTCCTTCGCGACCAGGGCCGCGTTCTTGGAGGTCAGGGTCAGCGGGGCGTTGTCGAGGATCGCCGGCGTGCGGGCGGCACCGGCGAAGAGGACGAGCGTGTCGATGCGGCCGATCTCCTTCCTGATGCGGTCGCCGGCCTTCTTGGCGACCTCGACCGAGGCGTTGTCGCCCGAGACGTAGGTGGTGGGGACGCCCTTGCCGCTGAGTACGAAGCCGGTGACCTCGCCGTCCGCACCGCGGTCCACGCCGTCGGGGCCGTGCAGGGCGGGCACCGCGGTGACCCTGACGGTGCCGCGCGAGGTCTTCAGCTCCCTGGAGTCCCAGCTCTCCAGACCCGTGACGTGCCTGCCGAGACGCTTGTGCGCGCCGGGTGTGGAGAGCACGACGGGTATGTCCTTGAGCAGCTCGCGGCCCGAGTCGTCGAGGTTGTCGTCGTGCTGGTCGTGCGAGAGCAGCACCGCGTCGATCTTCCCGAGCCCGTCGACGCCGAACGCGGGAGCCTGCTTCTTCTCCAGGCCGCTCGGGTACTTCTTGGGCGCGTCAAAGGTGGGGTCGAGCAGGATGCGCGCACCGGCGATCTCCAGGACCGTGGTCGGCCCGCCCACGTGCGTCACGGTGAACGCGGCCCTGGAGTGCTTCTCCTTGCTCGTGTCCTTGCTCTTGTCCTTGGCGACGGCATCGGTGCCGCAGCCGGAGAGAAGGGCCACGCCCACGGCGGCCGAGGCAATGCTGAGGAACGTCGAACGATTCATGGAATCAACGCTAACACATTACGTAATCACCGATCACAAGCCCTGGTCAGAGCCGTTAGCGCTGCTATCAAGCACTGTTATCGGGCGCTGTATCGTGGAAACCATGTCGACCGCACGAGAGCGCATCCTGGAAGCCACCGCGGAACTGCTCGCCACCAAGGACGCGCTGGCGATCTCGACCCGGGCCATCTGCGACCGGGCCAGGGTCGGCATGCCGGAGATCTACCGCCAGTTCGGCGACAAGCAGGGGCTGCTCACCGCGGTCGCCGACCTCGGCTTCGAGCGCTTCCTCGCCAACAAGAGGCGCAACCCGCTCACCGACGACCCGGTGGCCGACCTCCGTACCGCCTGGGACAGCCACCTCGCCTTCGCCCTCGGCAATCCACACCTCTACCGGCTGATGTTCACGCCGACCGGGGGCGCGGCGGACGCCAAACCGCAGGGAATCAAGGAGGCCCAGGCCCTGCTCCTGTCGGCGGTGGAACGCTGCCGCGCGGCCGGCCGGCTCCGTACGGCCCCCGAACTCGCCGGTCAGGCGATCCTCTCCGCCAATGTGGGCGTGTGCCTGATGGCCCTGTCCTTCCCGGAACTCTTCGGCACCCCGGACATCTCCCGGTCGGTACGCGACGCCGTCCTCGGCAAGGTCACCGGCGACGAGGACGAGGACACCCGGATCGACACCGCGACCGTCCTCGCCCAGGCACTGGTCGGCACCCTCACGGGAACGTCGCCGGTGGACGACGCCACCATGGACAGCCTGACCCGCGCACTCCGGTGACCGACGCACTCCGGGTGACCGACGCACTCCGGTGACCCGCGCACTCGGTCAACCTGCCGCGTCGGCCGCCTGTCGCGGCGACGCCCAGTCCGAGGCGGCACCGACGACGCGCTGGAACTGATCGACCGGGCCTTCGGGATCGTCGCCCTGGCGCTGGACCCCTCTCAGCGTGGGGACACGAACCCCGATTCGTAGGCCGCGATGACGGCCTGGGTGCGGTCGCGGGCACCCAGCTTGGCGAGGATCCCGCTGACGTGGGTCTTCACCGTCTCGCTGCCCACGTGCAGCTTCTTGGCGATCTCGACGTTGGACATCCCCCGGGTCATCAGCCGCAGGACCGCCTCCTCACGATCGGTGAGCGCCGCCCGGCGCATGGTCTCGCGTGCCTTGGTGCTGCCGTACTCGGCGGCCAGGGCCCGCACCGCCGCCGGAAACAGCAGCGACTCGCCCTCGGCGACGAGCCGTACCGCGTTCACCACCTCGGCGGGCCGCGCCCGCTTCAGCAGGAAGCCGTCGGCTCCGGCACGCAGCGCCTCGTACACGTACTCGTCGTTCTCGAAGGTGGTGATGACCAGGATCTTCGGCGGGTCGGTCACCGTGCGCAGGAGGGCGCGGGTGGCCTCTATGCCGTCCATCAGGGGCATGCGGACGTCCATCGCCACGACGTCCGGGCGGAGTTGGCGTACCAGCGGAATCACGGCGGCTCCGTCGGCGGCCTCCCCGACCACGCCGATGTCGGGCTGGGCCTCCAGCACCGCACGCAGCCCGGCACGGACGAGGGGCTCGTCGTCGACGAGAAGAACGCTGACCGACATCTGGCTCCTCGGGGTTCAGGGTCTTCCGGCGAGTGGCAGGCTGGCGTGCACCCGCCACTCTCCCTCGTACGGACCGGTCTTGGCCTTGCCGCCCAGCAGCGCCGCCCGTTCCCGGATGCCCTTCAGGCCGCTGCCCTTGCCCAGCGCTGCCGTGGTGGCGCCGAGGGGGTTGGTCACCGCGAGCTCCAGCCAGTCGTCGACGATGTCGATGCGGACCCGGACGGGAGTGGGGCCGGCATGCCGGAGCACATTCGTGAGGCACTCCTGGAGGATGCGGTAGCCCTCGCGGGAGACCGGTCCTGGCAAGGTCGCCAGTGTCGCGGGCAGTTCGGCGTGCACCTCGTTCCCCGAGGCGCGGGCGGAGTCGAGGAGCCGGTCGGCTTCGGCGAGGGTGGGGCGGCTGCCGACCGGGATGTCGGACTCCCGCAGGACGCGCAGGACGCGCTCCAGGTCGTCCAGCGCATGCCGCCCGGTCTCCTCGATGGCGGCCAGTGCGCGGTCGGTGAACGCGGGGTCCTTGGTCTCCCGGGCGGCGCCCGCCTGCACCACCGCCACCGTCAGCGCGTGCCCGATGGAGTCGTGGAGTTCGCGGGCGATGCGGTTGCGCTCCAGCAGTTGCTCCGTCCGCTCCTCCAGGGCGGTCAGCCGCTCCCCCGCCGAGGGGCCGAGCAGCCGACGGGCGATCACCGTGATCAGTTCGCCCAGTCCCACGAGGACGGCAAGGCCCACCAGCACCGGGACCGGGGCGAGCAGGGCGTACTGCCAGTGCCGCTCCGCCACCGTGATCAGCTCGGCCGGGCCCGTGGCGCGGGGGGTCGCCGCGTCGACCCGGCCCACGGGGGCCAGCGGCCCCCCGGGGGCGGCGCGGTGGGCCACGGCACTGAGCAACAGCCGCACTTCCAGCCACAGCACCGTTCTCCACCGGTCCGCCCAGGTCACGGACGGCGCGGCCCGTATGTCGGGGGCTGCCTTGATCCGCTCCTGGTGCGGGATCAGAAGTAGCTGGGCCTGCACCCCTTCACCGAATCGCACGGCCGGGAGGAGGCCGAGCGGCACCAGCAACAGCGCGGGCCCCCACGGGTGTTCGGGCATGACGTACATCCACAGCGACATGGCCAGGATCGGGATGAGCAGGTGCAGCCACCGCGCATAGGTGACCGGCCGGGTCAGTTGTCGGGCCAGCGGCCGGATGAAGCGAATCATGTCTCCATCCTGACAGCGGGCGAGGCGGTGCGGCTCCCCCGTACGGGGGAGCGGACATCCACGGACGGGGGAGGCGGCGAGGCAGGGCCGGCAGCCAGCCTTGAACCATGAAAAACATCGAAGTCCACCAGCTCACCAAGGAGTTCGGCTCACGAAGGGCCGTCGACGACCTCACGTTCTGCGTACGGCCCGGCCGGGTCACCGGGTTCCTCGGGCCCAACGGAGCGGGCAAGTCCACCACCATGCGCCTGGTCCTGGGCCTGGACCGTCCCACGTCCGGCACCGCCACGGTCGGCGGTCTCCCCTACGCCGCTCTCGACCGGCCGCTGCACCAGGTCGGCGCACTGCTCGACGCGCAGGCGGCGCACGGTTCCCGTACCGCCCGCAACCACCTGCGCGCACTCGCCGCGAGCAACGGCATAGGCCCGCGCCGCGTGGAGGCGGTTCTGGAGGAGGCGGGCATCGCCCGTGAGGCAGGACGCCGCGTCAAGACGTTCTCGCTCGGCATGCGGCAGCGGCTGGGCATCGCCGGGGCGCTGCTCGGAGATCCGCCCGTGGTGATGCTGGACGAGCCGTCGAACGGCCTGGACCCGGAAGGGATCGTCTGGATAAGGGAGTTGATGAAGCGCCTGGCCGTCGAGGGGCGCACGGTCCTCGTCTCCAGCCATCTGATGAACGAGACGTCGTCCTTCGCCGACCACCTGGTCGTCCTCGGCAGGGGCACGCTGCTGGCCGACATGCCGATGCGGGATTTCCTCGCCGCCCGCGGCCGGCCCAGGGTCCGGCTGCGCACCACCGCACCGGACCGGCTGCGCAAGGCCCTGGCCCGTGCGGGGCTCACCCCGGTTCGGGAGGGTGAGGGCCGCTGGTCCGTCGAGGGCACCACGGCTGAACAGGTCGGTGCGGCAGCCGCGTCCGAGGGCATCGCCCTGCTCGAACTCTCCGACGAGCAGATCACGCTGGAGGACGCCTACCTGGATCTGACAGCCACTGAAGCCGAGTTCACCGGCGCCCCCGCATTCCCCGCAGCCCCCTCACCCACCACACCCACCACACCCACCGGCCAGGAGGCCTGACCCATGTCTCCCACCGCGGTTCTCCACTCCGAGTGGATCAAGATCAAGTCGGTTCGCTCCGTCTACGGCTCCCTGCTCGCCGTCCTCCTGACCACGGTCGGCCTCACCCTGCTCGCCTTCGCCACGATGGGCGAGGCCGACCACGCCGCCAACGACCCGGTCTTCGACGCCTTCACCGCCCTCAACTACGGCCACATCGCCGCCCTCGCGTTCGGTGCGACGGCGTTCTCCTGCGAGTATCTGAACGGCGCCCTGCGCCTCTCGCTCACCGCCGTGCCCCGCAGAGGGCTCTTCTACACGGCCAAGACGGCGGTCGTCGGCGCACTCGCCCTCGGCACCGGACTGGTCACCGCCTTCATCACCTTCGTCGCGGGCCAGGCGATGCGGGGCGATCAGGCCATCGACCTCGGAGATCCCGGCGCCCTCCGCGCCTGTATCGGCGCCGGCATCTATCTCGCGCTCATGGCCCTCACCGCTGGCGGGCTCACGGCGCTGCTGCGCAGTGCGGTGACCGTCCTGAGCGTCCTCGTCCCCTTCACCCTGCTCACCTCGTTCGTCTTCGGGGACGCCTCGGGAAGCATCGCCGAGTTCCTGCCGGACCGCGCCGGCCAGCAGATCCTCCACCAGAATCCCACCGGCACCCTCGGCCCCTGGGCCGGCCTGGCCGTCACCGCGCTCTGGGCGACGCTCTCCCTACTGGCCGGCTGGTGGGCGATACGGCGCCGCGACGCCTGAGGAAGCGGCCGGCGGGCGGCGGCTCGGGACAGGTCCGCAGCGGGGCGTCCACCGGCATTAAGAAGGCGTAAAGACTGCCGGTTCTCGGCAATGCGGGAGGGCGTTCTCTTCGGTGAACATTGCGGTGCCGGGGCGGTGGAAGGCTGGTGCTGCCGTAGGCAGGAAGTCAGGAAGTGAAGGGGGATGTGTGATGGAGGAGTTCCTCAGTGTCGCCGCCGGGTTTCCGACCCTGCTCCTCTCCGCCGCCCTCGTCGTGGTCGTGGGGTTCTGGCTGCTCGTGCTGATCGGCGGCGCCGACCACGACAGCTTCGACGGTGACGTGAACACGGAGGTGCTGGGGTTCGGCGGGGTGCCGGTCTCCGTGTCGGTGTCCCTGTTCGTCGCGCTGGCGTGGTTCCTGAGCCTGAGCGGCTCCGTACTCGCCGTCCACGCGGGGGTCTCCGGCACCGGACGCGCCGTGGCCGGCACCGTCGTGCTCGTGGCCTCCGTGGTGGTTGCCCGGTCGCTGACCCGGATCGTCGTACGGCCGCTGGCCAAGCTCTTCCCCGACGAACCAGGGCCTTCCCGGCACGACTTCGTCGGCCTGACCTGCACCATCCGCACGGGGCGGGTGGATGCCGGGTTCGGTCAGGCGGAGGTCGCCGCCAGGGACGGCTCGACCGCCGTCGTACAGGTGCGGCAGTACGGAGCCGAGGCACTCGCCCTCGGCAGCACCGGACTGCTCTACGCGTACGACGAGGACGGCGAGTTCTTCTGGGTCTCGCCGTACGGCCTGGAGCTGTACCCACGGGGCTGATACCCCCCGCACCGCCTTCTTCTGTTCCGCCCGTACCACTCATCGGGGGATTTCACATGGATGCCATCACCGTGGGCGCCGTCGTACTCGGCGCCGTCGTACTGCTCGTGGCCGTAGGCCTGTTGCTGGTCCTCACCCGGCTCTTCCGGAAGGTCGAGCAGGGCAAGGCGCTGATCGTCTCGAAGATGCGGAAGGTCGACGTGACCTTCACCGGGCAGGTCGTGCTGCCCGTGCTCCACAAGGCCGAGGTCATGGACATCTCGGTCAAGACCATCGACATCACTCGCACCGGCCGCGACGGCCTGATCTGCAAGGACAACATCCGGGCCGACATCCGGATCTCCTTCTTCGTACGGGTCAACAAGACCGTCGAGGACGTCATCAAGGTCGCCCAGGCGATCGGCACCGAACGCGCCAGCGACAAGGAGACGATCCAGGAGCTGTTCAACGCGAAGTTCTCCGAGGCGCTCAAGACCGTCGGCAAGCAGCTGGACTTCACCGACCTCTACACCAAGCGCGACGAGCTGCGCGACCGCATCATCCAGGTCATCGGCACGGATCTCAACGGCTACAGCCTTGAGGACGCGGCGATCGACTACCTGGAGCAGACGCCGCTCGCCCAGCTGGACAGCAGCAACATCCTGGACGCCCAGGGCATCCGGAAGATCACCGAGCTGACGTCGGTGGAGCGGGTGCGCACCAATGAGTACCAGCGGCACGAGGAGAAGGAGCTGACCCGGCAGAACGTGGACGCCCGCGAGGCCATCCTGGAGCTGGAGCGTCGGCAGGCGGACGCCGAGATCAAGCAGCGCCGCGAGGTGGAGACCGTACGGGCGCGCGAGGAGGCGGAGACCGCGCGGGTCGTGGAGGAGGAGCGGCTGCGGGCGCAGAGCGCGTTCCTGAAGACCGAGGAGCAGCTCGGCGTGCAGCGCGAGAACCAGGCCCGGGAGGTCGCGGTCGCGGAGAAGAACCGCGAGCGGGTCATCGCCATCGAGTCCGAGCGCATCGAGAAGGACCGTCTCCTGGAAGTCATCGCGCGGGAGCGGGAGACCCAGCTGAAGCGGATCGCCGCCGACAAGGAGGTCGAGTCGGAGAAGCGGGACATCGCCGAGGTCGTACGGGAGCGGGTGGCGGTGGACCGTACGGTCGCCGAGCAGGAGGAGTCCATCCTGCGGCTGCGCGCCGTCGAGGCGGCCGAGCGCGATCGGCAGGCGATCGTCATCGCGGCGGAGGCCGTCGCACAGGAGAATCTGGTCAAGGACATCAAGGCGGCCGAGGCCGCCGAGCAGGCCGCAGTGCACCGGGCCGCCGAGGAGCTCACCCTGGCGGAGGCCCGGTTGAAGTCCGCCGACCTCGACGCGCAGGCGAAGCTGCGCCTTGCCGAGGGTGTTCAGGCGGAGGCCGCCGCGGCGGGTCTGGCCGAGGTGCGGGTACGGGACGCGGAGGCAGCCGTCACCGAGAAGGCGGGCCGCGCCGAGGCGCAGGCCACCGAGGCACGGCTGGCGGCGGAGGCCGCGGGCGCCCGTGCGATGGCCGAGGCGGAAGCGGCGGCGATCGGCGGCAAGCTGAAGGCGGAGGCCGAGGGACTGACCGAGAAGGCCGCGGCCATGGCGGCGCTGGACGAGGCGTCCCGCAGCCACGAGGAGTTCCGGCTCCGGCTGGAGGCGGAGAAGGACGTACGGCTGGCGGGCCTGGAGGCGCAGCGGCAGGTGGCCGAGGCGCAGGCGACGGTGCTGGCGACGGGTCTGGAGAGCGCGGACATCCAGATCGTCGGCGGGGACAGCGCGTTCTTCGACCGGATCGTGGGCTCGATCTCGCTGGGCAAGAGCATCGACGGCTTCGTACAGAACTCCGAGACGGCACAGGCCCTCGCCGGGCCGTGGCTGGACGGTACGTCCAGCTTCACCGACGACCTGACGAAGACGCTGGCCTCGGTCGGCAGCGGCGACGTACAGAACCTGACGGTGTCGGCGCTGCTGATGCAGCTGATGCGGTCCGGAGGCGGGCAGAACGGCCAGATCCAACAACTGCTGGACGCCGCGGACAGGCTGGGCCTCTCCGACCGGCCACTGCCCGCGATGAACGGCACCGCAAAGGGCTGACCGCCCCGGGGAGAGCGGTCAAGGGTGCCGGAGAGCTGCCGCACGACAGGTGGCCCGCAGGCCGCGGCAGCCCTCCGGCACCGCAACACCACCAGGGACGCGAGGGAGCGGCACCGCATGGACACCGGCAGGGACACGGCCGTAGAGAACGACACCGGCGTCACCGGAGGACTGCCGTCGGGCGCGGGCTTGGGAGGGGCCACGGGTACGGGCACCCTCGCCGTAGAGGTCGGCGCCGTGGAGGCTTTCGCCGCAGACGCCGTCGCCGTAGACGCCAGCACCTACGAGGTGCTGCGTGATCGGCTGGTTGTTCAGGCGGGGGAACTGGCGGGGCGGGCCGAGGAGTTGAATCGGGCGCGGATCGCCGAGTTCGGTTCGTCCGAGCTCGCCCTGAGCGGCACCGCCCGGCTGCGCACAGGAGCGGCCTGTGTGCCGCGCGACCTCGTCGCCGTCGGCGGCGCCCTGCTCCTCGGCCACCACGCGGGGGCCGCCCGGGGCTCTTCGGAGCCGTCCGTCGGCGACGTCTTCACCCTGTACGACCGTGCGGGCGAGCGGTTGCCGGACACCGCCGTTCCCGGGCTGCTCGACGACTCCGCGTTCGTGGCGGCCTTCGCCGACCTGCACCGCTACTTCCAGGACGCGCAGTTGCTCCAACTGCGCCGCGAGGAAGGCAAGTTGCTCGCGGTGTTCCGCACCGGTGAGCGGGCCGACGACATCCGCGTACTGCGCTGGGAGCTCGGCCACGACGGACACGGCGGCGGCCACGGCGGCCATGTGCGCTTCCTGGACGCCCGGGGGGAACGCGACCTCGCGCCGCCGCCCGCGTACGACTTCGACTGGGTGCCCGCCACCCGCGAGGATCACGTGCTCGGCCGCCACCCGCACCTGTCCGTCGACGGCGGCGCGGTGTTCGTGACGACGGTCGGCGGCGCCCTGACGGTCAAGACCGACGACAACACCGAATCCGCCGATGGCATCTACTCCGAGCCGGTGGACGAGCCGCTCCAGTCGCTCGCCGACGCGGACGTCGCCCATGCCCGGGCCGGCGCCCTGATCCTGCTGCGGGTGCGCCCGTACAAGGAGCCGACCACGCGTCATCTCGTCTTCAACACCCTCACCGGCACCGTCGTCCGGCTCGACGGCGTCGGGCAGTCCTGCCGCCGGCTGCCCGACGGCCAGGGCATCGTCTTCCCCGGCGGGTACGCGCTGGTCTCGGGCACGGTCAAGACCTTCGACGCGGTCGACACCGAGGGCCTGGAGTTCGAGCGGGCGGTGCGCTCGCCCAACGGCGAGGACGTGCTGTTCGTCCACCGCGCGCAGGCCACGGGCCGCACGCTGCTGCTCCCGTACAACCTGATCCGCAAGGCGGTCGCCACCCCGCTGACCGGCGACGGGTTCGCGCTCTTCGACGACGGCGGCCTCGCCGTCCTGCGCGGCGGGGGTGGCAGCGGGAGTGGCGACGGCAGCGGCGGCGAGCCAGGCCGGGTGCACCAGGTGCAGTGGTGGCACAGCCCGTACGTCTCCGACGTGCACGCCGCCGAAGCTCCGGTCGGCAGCGGGCCGCTCGCCCGCATCGGCAACGCCGACCTGGTGCGCGGCATCTCCGACTGTCTGGACATCGCCCGGCAGGCCACCGAGACCACCCCGACCGCCGCCGGGTACGCGGCGCTGGCCGCCGCCTGCGTGCGCGGCGTCGACCGGCACCACTGGCTGGGCGAGGAGGCGGCCGGTGATCTGCGCACCCCGATGGAGGC
>NZ_JBSGZD010000161.1:0-17611 GCF_053610825.1 Streptomyces sp. NPDC054863
ACCGCCGCCCGCGGCCGGGCTTTCGCCATGGCGCAGGCGAGCGGGAGCAGCAGCGGGAAGGCGGGCAGCAGGAAGCGCGGCTTGGACTCGAAGAAGCCGGCGCCGCCGACCGTGATGAGCACGAGCACGCCCGCGTACACGAGGAGCACCAGCGGCGGCCTGCGCTCCATCCCGTACGCCATGAGTACGAGCAGCAGCACCGCAGCGCCCACGATGACCAGCGCGATCGGGAAGCCGAACTTCTCCGGGGCGCTGACCAGGTGGCGGACGAAGCGCAGCGTGCCCATCCCGAAGTCGAAGCGGGACGACCAGCCGGCCTGCACCGCGAAGTAGCCGCCGAGCGGATCGCCCGTGCGGATCCCGACCTGGAGGACGTACGCGGCCCAGCCGAGCGGCGCGAGGGCCGCGCCCGCCCACACCCGCCAGCCGCGCTGCCGCTTGCGCAGGAGCTCGTACGCGGCGGTGAGGACGACGGCGGCGACCAGGGCGACCGCGTTGGGACGGGACAGCCCGGCGAGCAGGGTGAGGGAGCCCGCCAGCAGCCACCTGCGGGTCAGGACCGCGTACAGCGCCCACGCGGACAGTGCGACGAGCACCGGCTCGGTGTACGCCATGGACAGCACGACCGAGTGCGGGAGCAGGCCCCAGAGCAGGACGGCCAGGGTGGCGGTGCGGCGCCCGTACAGCCGGTCGGTGACGGCGAAGACGCCCCAGGCGGCGGCCAGCGCGGCCGTCCAGGAGATGAGCAGGCCCGCGCCGCCGGGGGTGACCGGCAGGACCGCCGACACGGCGCGGATCAGCCCGGGGTAGAGCGGGAAGAAGGCGAGGTCGCTCTGGACGACGGCGCCGCCCGCGAAGGTGACGGTGTGGCCGTAGCCGTGCTCGGCGATCCGGGTGTACCAGAGGGAGTCCCAGGACTGGCCGAGCAGGTGCAGCGGGGACTTGCCGATGTGCCACGCCCACACCGCCATCAGCAGCATCCCGGTCAGCCGCGCCGCCGCGAAGAGCCCGAGTGCGGGGGCGGCCCGGCGCAGCGCGGCGCGCAGGGCGTCACGGGCGGGCGCGGGGGAGGGCCTGCGGGCCGTCTGGGCGGGGACGACGGTGTCGGCGGGGACGGTGCCGGCGGACACGGGGGACACGGGGCTACCTCCGGCGCGGGGTCGGTCGCGGGACGGGTCGGTCGGGGGACGACCGGGGGCGGTCATCCCGACCCTGATCGGCCCCGGCACGGGCCGCGACTGCTGGACGGCCGACCGGGTGTACGGGAAGCGTACGGGGTGTCAGGTCGGCGCGAGGGGTGTGCCGTGAAGCGTGAGGTGCAGGATGCTGCGGGCCGGGGTGCAGGAAGCTGCGTGGCCGCGCGGTGGGGTGGCGCGGGCGCCGGTGGGAGGCTGAGGGAGCGGAGTTTCCGCACGTCAGGTACGTGTCAGCAGGTTGGGCACAGCACGCAGGTCTCATTCGGGGAGTACGTCATGTCCGCAGCCGGAAACAGCCAGGACGTCAGCAGGCCCGCGTTGGTCGCGGTGGCACTGGTCATCGCCCTGGGCGTCGCGCTGACGGTCTTCGACGGTGCGCTGCGCACCACGGTGACCGTCGCACTCGGCGTCGCGGTCATCGTGTGCGCGGGCTTCGTGGGCGCGGCGGTGAAGCGGGGCAGGCGGTAAGCGGTAAGCGGTACGAGGTCATCGGTATGCGTTGAGTGGCAGTACGTCGAAGCCGGCCGTCCCCCCCTGCTCGTCCGGGCAGGGGGGACGGCCTTTGTGCGTGGTCCGGCCGGGGGTCCGGTCGGTGGTCCGTCCGTGCGCGCTCCGTGCGCGCTCCGTGCCTGCTCCGTGTGCCGCGGGTCAGAACCAGCCCCGTTCGCGGGCCAGCAGGGCCACCTGGAAGCGGTTCGTCGCCTCCAGGCGGTGCATCAGCGAGGCCACGTGCTTGCGGTACGTACGGACCGAGATGCCCAGGTCGCGGGCGCCGGTCTCGTCCTTCTCGGCGGAGTAGAGGGACTCCAGCACCTTCAGTTCCATGCCGGTGGGCCGGCCGCTCTCCCCGCTCTCCCCGCCGGTCGCCGCGGGCAGCTCCTGCGCCGTGCTCCACATCCGCTCGAAGAGCGAGACCAGGGCGGAGACCAGGCCGGATTCGCGGATGAGCAGTGCGCCCCTGGCCGGGTCCATCGGGTCGACGGGGGTGAGGGCGGCGGCCCGGTCGCAGATGATCATGCGTTCGAGGGGCTGGTGGGAGATCCGTACCTCGGCGCCCTTGTCGACCAGTTCGCGCAGGTACGACAGGGTGGGCGGGTCGTCCAGGGCCGCCGCGCCCATCAGGGTCCGCATGGCGACGCCCCGGCGCAGTACGCGCATGTCGTTCGGCCTGGAGTTGACGATGTTCTGCGGGCGGAGCACCCCGCCCGGCTGGGTGGTGAGGTTCTCGCTGCGGGTGAAGAAGGTCAGCTCGTCGATCGCGGCCCTGATCTCCTCGACGCTCTCCAGGCGCTGCACGGAGGACCCGCCGCGTTCGGCGAGGGTGCTGCCCTGCGGGGTCGCGGCGCGCTCCCCGAGCAACGAGTCGACGATGCCGGAACGGGACACCTCGTCCTCCAGCTCGTCCTGGGTGCGTGCGAGGCGGCGTTCCACCAGCCGCTCCACGACCTTGGCGGGCGGCACGGGCCGCAGGCCGCCGTCCGGGGTGGTGGTGGCCAGCCCCAGATCGACGAGACGGCGGCCGGGCTCCTCGGCCGCGCCGTTCCCCGCCGCGCCGTTCCCGGACGCGTCGTTCTCGGACCGACCGTTCTCGGCCGCGCCGTTCCCGGTGCGCAGCAGGAGTCGGTAGGCGTCCTCGTCCTCAGGCGGTATCCCCAGGAACTCCAGACTTGGGTGCGACATGACTTCCCCCGGATCACTCACTGCCACAGCGGTACGGCTGCCGGCCTGGACATAGAAGTACCCCGGCTTCCGTCCCTGCGCCAGCGCCCACCTGCAAGGACGTGGACAGGGTCATGCAGCAAGAGGCAGCGGGGGGTGCAAGAAGCTGCACGCATTTCCGCTGCCGCGAGGGGCACCGGCGCGGCAGAGTTGTCCTCACAAGAACAACCGCCAAGCACACCGCAGAACATCGGGGGACCACCATGAAGCGCTCAACCTCCTTCAGGATCAACGCCGTTCGCCACGCCCGCTCCACCGCAACCCGCCGCTCGGCCGTCGTCGCACTGCTCGCAGGAGCAGCCGTCGCACTGGCGGGTACGGGCTCGGCGCAGGCGGCGCAGGCGGGCAGTGGCGAGCTGCGGCAGGGCGTGACGATCGCGGCCCCCGTCTCATCCGGGGTCTCGGTATCCGGAACGGGGTCGGATGCGGGTGCGGTTTCCGGTGCGGCTTCCGGTGTGGTTTCCGGTGCGGTGCGGGCCGCCGCGGTGGTCAACGAGTGGGTGGTCAACGCCCCCGCCGTCAACGACTGGGTGCTTCCCACCTCGCCGTCCGGCAAGCAGGCGCTGAGTGCCCCCGCGGTCAACGACTGGGTGCTCCCCACCCCGCCGGTCAAGTAGCGGGTCCGGCCGGCTGCCGAACCGAACCCCACCGCCCGCCCCGTAGGAGCCCCGTAGGAGCCCCGCCGTGACCGACTACTCCCTTCTTGTTCCGTTCGTTCCCCGTCGCCCGGAACAGCTCCTCCCCTTCGCCGGGCTGGTCCACTGGACCGGCGCGAGCCGGCTCTGGCAGGGGCAGGGCATGACCACCGAGCCCTACCAGGGCTTCGCCCACGCGGCGGGTGCCGGCTTCCGGGTCCCGACGGGGCTCGGGGTGACGCTGATGCCGATGCGCCACCCGTACGAGGCGGCCCTCCAGGCCAAGTCGCTCTCCCTCATCACCGGCGAGTCGGTGGTGGCGGGGTTCGGCCCTGGTTCGAAGGACATGCAGCGGGCGATGCGCGGGGAGCCGTACCGCAGTCCGCTGACGGCGGCACGGGAGTATCTGACCGCCGTGCGCGGGGCGCTGACCGGCACCCCGGAAGTCGTGGCGGGCGAGTACTGGCACCAGGCCGGACGCCTCGCACCCCTGCCGGGGCCGCAGGTGGAAATCGGGCTCGGGGTGCTGCGGCCGGGTATGGCGAAGGTCGCCGGGGAACTGGCGGACGTGGCCATCACCTGGCTCACTCCGGCCCGGTACCTCTCCGAACTCATCGTGCCCGCGCTGGCGGCGGGTGCCGCGAAGGCGGGGCGGCCGGTGCCGCGGGTCGCCGCGATCGTGCCGGTCGCGCTGGCCGCGGACGGCCGCGACCCGGCGAAGCTGGCCCTCGCGTCCAACGGTGCGCACCTGTCGCTGCCGCACTACCGGGACATGCTGCGCCGGGGCGGAGTCGCCCTGCCCGACGGGGAGTTCGCCGCCGCCGACGCGGAGTCGCAGGCGCTGGCGCTGGTGAAGGGGGATGCGTTCGTCTACGGGACGGCGGACGAGGTCCTCGAAAAGCTGGATGCCTATCGGGTGGCCGGGGTCGACGAGATCGTCCTCAACGTCACGGGCGTGGCTTCTTCGGAAGGGCCTTCGGCGGCTTCTCATGAGCTGAAGCGGCTCCTCCAGCTTCTCGACAGGTCCTGACGGACGGCTTGGGCCCCGCCCCTAGCCGCCTTGGGCGGCGGGGCCGCCCCTTCACACCTGCCCCCCAGCCCTATTGGGCGGCGGGTCCGCCCCTTCCACACCCGACCCCCAGCCTTACTGGGCGGCGCGCCCGCCCCTCCGCCCCCGACCGTCAGCCCCCTTGGGCAGCGGGGCCGCCCCCCGGGGGCGGGACGGGTGGGCAAGGGGGCGGCCCCCACGCGAAGCCCCGCCCCTCGCTCCGGCTTGCGCTTGCTCCGCCCCGGGACCGTGCGGGCCGGTGGGCCGCTTCGCGGGACGGCCCCTCCCCGCCCCTTCACCTCAACCGCTGTCCGCGGGGCAAAGACGGTTCACGGCTCGCGCCGGTGAGGGCTGATGTCCGGGGCTGCGCCCCGTGCACGGCTGCGCCGCGCGTCCTCAAACGCCGGACGGGCTGAATGGATCCGGCCCGGTGTTCCCCCCCCCTCCGCTCAACCGCCCCATCCCCATCCCCATCCCCACGCCCCGAGGAGGTCCCCCATGTCCACATCCACGTCCCCGCTCCCCGACATCCGGCTCTACGCCATGGAATGGGGAACCGGCCGCCCCTGCTCCCCCGAGCGGGGACACGCCCCGGCCGTCGTCGTCCTTGCCGCACGATCCCTCCTCCCCGACCTCCTCCGCTCCCCCCTCCTCGACGAAGGCACCACCGTCCTCGTCCCCGGCGAAGAGCCGGGCGAGATCGCCGACCACCACGGCATCACCGTCCTCTCGTACGAAGGAAAGCTCGACACCCCGGGCGAGGACGTCGGTCTCCATCCCGACTTCTACCTCCGGGTCGACGGGTACCGGGCAGCCGCCCGGACCGTCCTCCTCGGGCCCACCCTCGTCCGCCTCACCGACGACGCCGACCTCGACGCCTACCTCGCCGACGCCGAACTCGCCCTGAGTGAAGGCAAGTTCGCAGACTTCCTGACCCACCCCGCCGTCCAGCTCGCCGACCTCGCCGACCTCGGCGCACCATCCGAGGGCGACGGTCCCGGGCTCCGGCTCCACGTCGCCGTCGACGGCAGCGTCTCGCACACCCCCGGCGGACCCGCCCTCGGCGATCTCCGCTCGACCCCCGAAGAGCTGGCCGCCGCCTGGCGGGAAACCCGTACGGTGCGGAGCGAGATCAGTCAACGGCCTCTGCTCGCACGCTACTTGGCCGCCGTCGGCGCAGTACGGGCCGCGCGTGCCCGGGGTGTCTCCCGCCCCCGCGTGTCCGGCTTCGGCGGGCGGATGGGAGCCGGTCTCCCGGAGACGACGGAGGCTGTTGACGCTCCCCTCCTCCTCTGGGGAGAGGACGGCAGAGCCGCCGTCCACGACCCCCGCACCGCCCGCGAGATCGCCCTCTCCGCCGACGCCGCCCGCGCCGCCGAGGCCCTGCTCGTCACCGGTGACCGCGACGCCGCGTCCCGGTACGCCGACCCGCAGACCGTCCACGCGGTCGACACCTACTTCGCAGGCATCGGCCTGCCCCTCACCCCAGGCCGCGCCGGCAACCACATGCCAGGCCGCACCGGCAACCTCACCCCAGGCCGTGCCGGCAACCACATGCCAGGCCGCACCGGCAACCTCACCCCAGGCCGCACCGGCAACCTCGCCGACGACCGCACCAAGGAGACGACCGCCCGATGAGTACCCTCCTCAGCCCCGCCCGCGCGGGCACCCCCGTCACCGGCCGTGCCGGCGTCGAGATCGAAGCCCTCGGCGAGCGCGCCAGAATCTGCGACCTGTACGACGCCGACGGCACCCCCGTCTACCACGACATCGCCGGGACCACGACTCATGAGATTCGTGAAATCCTCGACGCGGTAAGGGAGTTCGAGGGCCCCGTGCTCGATCTGGCGGCCGGGTCCGGGCGGCTCACCTTCCCGCTCCTGGCCGCAGGGCGCGACGTCACCGCCCTCGAACTCTCCCCCGACATGCTCGGCCTGCTCCGCCGTCGGCTCGGCCGCGCCCCGGCCGACGTCCTGGAGCGCGCCCACTCCGTCGAGGCCGACATGAGCGACTTCCGCATCGAGGGACGCGAGCACGGTTTCGGGGTGGTGCTGCTCGGAACGACCACGATCTCGCTCCTCCCCGCCGAGGACCGGCCCGGCCTCTACCGCTGTGTCCGCGAACACCTCGCCCCCGGCGGGCGGTTCTTCCTCACCACCGTCGACGTCGACGCCGCCGACGACGGCTCGGACGAGTCCGAGATCCTCGTCACCGGCCACAGCGGGCGCACGTACCGCATGTTCGAACAGTGGACCGTCGGCGAGAGCTCCCGCACCGTCACGGTGATCCCCGGCGACGTCCCCGACGACGGCAGTCCGGTCACCGTCTGCACCACCACCATCGGCGTCCTCCCGCAGCACCAGCTCGTCGCCGAGCTCGAAGCGGCCGGATACGCCATCCGCTCCGTCACCCCGATCGACGGTGGCGGCGGCCGGCACCACGACGTACTCATCGAGGCCGAAGCGGGGATCCCGGCATGACCTACCAGGCCCTCTGGACCTCCCTGGTCCCCCCGTCCCAGCACGGCCGCGACGAACTCTGCGCCACCTCCGCCCACGGCATGCGCATCACCTTCTCCGACGGACGCGAACTCCTCGACGGCGACAGCGGGTTGTGGAACGCCAACCTCGGTCACGGCAACACCGCGATCGCCGACGCCGTCTCCGCCGCCCTGCGCGCCGCCTCGTACCTCTCGATCTTCCGATTCGAGCACGACTACGCCCGGCGCGCCGCCCAGGCACTCGTCGACCTCGCGGGCTCCGACCACTACGGCCGGGTCCTGTTCTCCACCTCCGGCGGCTCCGCCAACGACGTCGTCATGAAGACGGCCCGGCACTACCACGCCCTGCGCGACGACCACGACCGCAAGATCGTCGTCGGCCTGCGCGGCAGCTACCACGGACTGACGTACGGCTCCTTCGCCCTCACCGGCGAGAATCTCGGGCAGCGGATGTACGGGGTGGACGGGCGCTTCGTCCGGCACGTCCATCCCAACGACCCTGCCGGTATACGGGAGTTGATGGAGCACTCCGGGTCACAGATCGCCGCAGTCGTCGTCGAGCCGGTGCTCGGCAGCGGCGCCGTACCGCTGGAAGCGGGTTACGTCGACGAGCTGCTCAGACTCCGCGACGAGTACGGATTCCTGCTGGTCGCCGACGAGGTCGCCACCGGCTTCGGCCGCACCGGCACCATGTTCGCCTCGCAGCGCTGGAGCGCCCGCCCCGACCTCCTGGTCACCTCCAAGGGCCTCACCAACGGCACCTGCGCCGCCTCCGCGATCATCGTCTCCCGCCTCGTCGCCGACACCTTCGAGACGCACGACGCCATGCTCACGCACGGCGAGACCCAGGCCGGCACCCCCGCCACCTGCGCCGCCATCCTCGCCACCATCGACGAGATGCGCAGACTGGACGCCGTCGCCAGGGGGCAGCGGCAGGCCGACCGGCTCGACGCCGCCCTGAACCGCCTCGTCGCCACGCATCCGCTGATCGGCGACGCCACCGGAATCGGACTGTTCCGCTCGGTGCGGGTCACCGCCCCGGACGGACGGCCGCTCCCGCAGAGCGAGGTCATGCCGCTGGTCGCCGCGATCCGCCAGGCGGGCGCCATCGTCCACCCGGGGGTTCACGGAGTGCAGCTGCTCCCGCCGCTGACCTGCACGGACGCCGAGCTGGACGAGCTGGTGGAGTGTGTAATCGCCGGTGTGGAAGCGCACGCCGCGGCAGCCGCGGGGGTACGGGCGTGAACCTGCCCTGGTCGGGGCGGACCCGACTGCTGCTCGGCCCCGAAGGGCTCGCCGACTGGCTGTCGTACGCACCGCTCGGCGGCACCACCCTCCTCGTCGACCCCGCACTCACCGACTCGGCCGTCACCGCACTCGTCGAGACCGCACTGGACCGGGCCGGACACACCGTCCGCCGCCTCGTCCCCGAAGGTCCCGGCGACGCGGACGAGATCCTCGACCTCACCGCCCGCACCGCCCGCACCGAGCTCTTCGTCGCCGTCGGCGGCGGGACCTGCGTCGACCGCGCCAAACTGGCGGTCGTCGCCGGGGACAGCGAAGAGGCCGCCACCGCCCTGCGCAGCCGCTCGCGCTGCGGACTGCTCGCCCTCGGGCCCGGAGTCCGGCGCAGAAGACCCCTCCTTGCCGTGCCGACCACCGTCGGCCCCGGCTCGGAACTCAGCCGGGTGGCCTGCATGCCGCACCAGCAGGGCAAGCGGCTCGTGTCGGCCGAGGCACTGACCCCGGACGCCGCACTGCTCGACGCGTCGGCGACCGAGACCCTGCCGGGCGAGCTGCTCGCCGAAGGAATCCTGGAAGCGCTGTTCCGCACGGTCACCCCCTACGTCGGGGACCACAAGGAACTACCCGTCGAGGACGCCTTCTGCGAGGCGGCAGCCGCCCAACTCGCCGTACTGGGAGACCGGTTCGGGGAGCTGCGCAGAGCGGGCCGTCGGGCCGGCCCCGCACTGCGGCTGGACATCGCCCGGCTCAGCGGACTGACGCACTCCACGTGGATGAGGCTGGGCCGCTCGCCCTTCACCACGGAGGGCTGGATCATCGCCAACGAGCTGTCCACCGCGCTGAACGTCCGCAAGATGACCGCGGTCGCCGCCCTCCTCCCGCCGCTGTGGCGGGCGGTCCTGGACGGCGACGAACGGTACGGCTCCGCCGCCCGGCTCCACCGGGTCTGGGCCCGCATCCGGGAGGCGGTCCCCGCCGCCCTCCCCGAGGATCCGGCGCACGGCATCGCCGTACTGATCGACGACTGGGGCATCGGCCGCACCGTCACCGCCGGCCCCGACCGCCTCGCGGTCGTCGCCCGCCGCACCACCAGGGCGTGGGGGGCGGGGCTGCCGATGCTGGGCGGCCTGCTCACCGACGACGTACGGCGACTGCTGTACGAAGCCTGCGGCGCCGACCGCCGCGAACCCGCCCTCGCGGGCAGCGCCATCCGGCGCCACCACTGACTTCCGCGCCGCCCGAGCGGCGCGGGGAACCCCCAACCACCTTTCCTCACGAAGGAGTCCGCCATGGGCGAGCAGCAGAAGAAGAACGAGACCTCGCAGGTCAACGCCGAGCCGACGGCCTCGCTCGAACTGGGTCTGCAGGAGCTGGAGGCGCTTGAGGCGCCGGGTTTCTGGACCGGTTTCTCGGCCGGTACGGCGATCAGCGGTGCGGCCATCGCGTCCGCCGCGATCGCGACCTGATCCGAACCGTCACCCCGTACACGTACGCCACACATCACACATCACACATCACAGGAGATCTGACATGTCCGAGCTGAAGAACAACGCCGTCGAGACCGCTGCCGCCCCCGAGCAGGACCTGGAGCTGGGGCTTCAGGAGCTGGAGACGCTGGAGGCGCCGGGCTGGGCGACCATCGGCGGCTTCTCGGCCGGCGTCGCGTCCGCCGCCTCCGCCGCGGTCGTCTCGGCCACCATCATCACGTAATCGGCACCACCGCCCCAACTTCCCTTCATCTCAAAGGAGTTCGTCATGAGCGAGCAGTCGAAGAAGAACGAGGCCGTACAGGCCCATGCCGACCCCACCGCTTCCCTGGAGCTCGGTCTGCAGGAGCTGGAGGCGCTTGAGGCGCCGGGTTTCTGGACCGGTTTCTCGGCCGGTACGGCGATCAGTGGTGCGGCCATCGCGTCCGCCGCCATCGCCACCTGAGTTCCGCCCTTCCCCGTACGCGTACCACCCCCTTCACTTTCACAGGAGATCTGACATGTCCGAGCTGAAGAACAACGCCGTCGAGACCGCTGCCGCCCCCGAGCAGGACCTGGAGCTGGGGCTTCAGGAGCTGGAGACGCTGGAGGCGCCGGGCTGGGCGACCATCGGCGGCTTCTCGGCCGGCGTCGCGTCCGCCGCCTCCGCCGCGGTCGTCTCGGCCACCATCATCACGTAATCGACACCCACATCCTCAAGTCCCTTTCCCTGCAAAGGAGTTCGCGATGAGCGAGCAGCAGAACAAGAACGAGGCGGCGCAGCTCAACACCGAGCCGACCGCCGCCCTGGAGCTCGGCCTCCAGGAGCTCGAAGCCCTTGAGGCCCCGGGCTTCTGGACCGGCTTCTCCGCCGCGGCCAGCGTCTCGGCCGCCGTCTCGGCAACCGCCGTCATCACCTGAGGAGTTCGTCATGAGCGAGCAGTCGAAGAAGAACGAGGCCGTGCAGGCCCACGCCGACCCCACCGCTTCCCTGGAGCTCGGTCTGCAGGAGCTGGAGGCCCTTGAGGCCCCGGGTTTCTGGACCGGTTTCTCGGCCGGTACGGCCGTCAGCGGCGCGGCCATCGCGTCCGCCGCGATCGTCGCCACCTGATCCGCATTCCCCCGACCCACCTTCACGTAAAGGGAGTACACCGCAATGAGCGAGAAGAAGATCGAGACCGCCGCGATCCCCGCGGCCGACAACGGCCAGGACCTGGAGCTGGGGCTCCAGGAGCTGGAGACCCTCGAAGCGCCGGGCTGGGGCACCATCGGCGGCATCTCCGCCGGAGCGAGCGTCTCGGCGATCGTCTCCGCCGGAATCATCATCACCTAGGCCGGTCGAGAACCGGCCCGGTCGAGACCCGGTCCGGTCGCATCCGGCCCGGTCGAGAACCAGTCCGGTCGAACACCGCACCACATTGGCACCGCGTGAGCCAGGGCCCCCGGCCGGAGCATCCGCGAGGCGCGACACCGCGCACGTACTGCGGCGGCAGACAGTGCGATCCGTCAGCGCCGAACGCGCACCCTCCGGCCGGGCCCCGGCCCCGGGCCCCCACTCCACAAGGAGCCGTGATGAGCACCACCCCGGCGATCCGCCTGGAACGACTCAGCAAGAAATTCAAGAACTTCACCGCGGTGGACGACCTCAGCGTCGACATCCGCGCGGGCCGCGTCACCGGCCTGCTGGGCCGCAACGGCGCGGGCAAGACCACCACCCTGCGCATGCTGCTCGGCCTGGCCCGCCCCACCGCCGGCAGCGCCACCCTCCTCGGCCACTCCTACGGCGACCTTCCCCGCGCGGCGCACCGCGTCGGTGTCGCCATGGACGCGCTCGGCCCGGTCACCGGAGCCACCGTTCGCGGTGAACTCCTCACCTGGGTCGGCTACTTGGGCCTCCCCAGGCGCCGCGTCGAGGAGGTCGTCGGCCTCACCGGGCTCGACGGCGCCGAGGCCAGGCCCGTCGCGGGCTGCTCCACCGGCATGAAGCAGCGGCTCGCCCTGGCGACCGCGCTCCTCGCCGACCCCGAGGTCCTCATCCTCGACGAGCCCGCCAACGGCCTCGACCCCGACGGCATCCGCCGGCTGCGCGACACCCTGCGCGCCCTGGCCGCCGAGGGCCGCACCGTCCTCGTCTCCAGCCACCAGCTCGCCGAGGTCGAGCAGACCGTCGACGACGTGGTGGTCGTACAGCGCTCGCTGCGCTACAGCGGCACCCTCGCCGACCTCACCGACAACGGCGCACACCGCCTGGAGGACCGGTTCTTCGAGCTGGTCGAGAACAGCACCGATCACAGCGGCTCGACAAGGACCCCCGCCCATGTCTGACTTCCGTAACGTCGTCCGCGGCGAGGTCCGCAAGGCCCTCACCGGCCGCCAGTGGTGGATCCTGCCGCTGGCCGGCACCTTCCTCTGCCTCCTGTCCACCTTCGGATTCGCCTCCGAGGGGCACAAGGCCATCGTGGCCGGAGGGTCCGCGGCGGAGGTCACCAACAACATCGCCCGCGCCTGGATGATGATGTTCCTCTTCTCCTCCCTGTTCGGCGCGATCCTCGTGTCCCGCGAGTACGGCAGCGGCACCGTCGGCCGCTCCGTCCTCCTCGCCGGATCCCGCGGCCGGCTGCTCGCCGCCAAGACCGCCGTCGCCACCCTCGCCGGTACCGCCTTCGGGCTGCTCGCCCTCGCGCTCGGCGCGCTGAGCTGCGCCGCCGCC
Organism: Streptomyces sp. NPDC054863; assembly: GCF_053610825.1. Lineage (NCBI taxonomy): Bacteria > Bacillati > Actinomycetota > Actinomycetes > Kitasatosporales > Streptomycetaceae > Streptomyces > Streptomyces sp. NPDC054863. Next base: position 12,520 of record NZ_JBSGZD010000161.1, read on the forward strand.
GGAACCGCGTACGGCGACGCCCCCGCCTTCACCGGCGAGACCTGGCTGATCCTGCTCGGCTGCCTCGCCTGCTCGGTACTGGCCGCCCCCTGGGGCGCCCTGCTCGGCTGGATCGTCCGCCACCAGGTCGCGTCCGTCGCGCTGATCATCACCCTGACCCTGGTCGTCGACACCGGCATCCAGGCGCTCGCCCCGGAATTCGCCAAGTACCTCCTGACCATCGCGATGAGCTCCGTCTACCGCGACGTGAAGCCGGACCTGCTGTCCGTGCCGCTCGCCTTCGCCGTCATCGCCGCCTGGCTGGCCGCCGCCTACTACGCGGCGCACCGCCTGGTCCGTACCCGCGACATCGTCTGACCCCACTCCCGTCCGGGCGTACTCCCGTCCGGACCCACTCCCGTCCACCCGGCCCCGAGGTGCTCCCATGCCCGCACTCACCCTTACCAAGCCGCCCGCGACCCCCACTCCTGACCTGGAGCACCCCCGTACGGCCGGTCACGTCTCCGTCCACCCGCCCGCCGAGCCCGACCTGCCCTGGGTCGTCCAGCGCGGCGAGAGCCAGCACTTCCGGGTCGGCCCCGACCTCGCGAAGCTGCTCCAGGCCCTCGACGGCACCCGCGACCACCAGGGCATCGCCGACGAACTCGGCGCCCCCTGGACGCCGGGCGACGTCGACCACGCGGTCCGCTCGCTGGCCGACAAGAAGCTCCTCGACGACGGGACGCCGCCCCGCAAGACCCGGCGGGTGAAGCTCGTACCGCCGCTGACCATCCAGTTCACGGTCCTGAAGCCGGACAAGATCCTGCTGCGGATGCAGCCGCTGACCCGGCTGCTCTCGCACAAGGCGGTCTCCGTCGCCGCCACCGTGATCGCGCTGGGCGGTCTGCTGGCCCTGGCGATCTGCTCGCCGGACCTGACGGCCGCCGTCTCCCGGCCCATGGACCCGTACGCCTACCTCGCGGTCGTCCTCGGCATCCTCGGCACCACCGCCGTCCACGAGTTCGCCCACGGCGCGGTCCTCACCCACCACGGCGGCCGGCCCACCCGCATGGGCTTCATGCTCTTCTACATGTCGCCCGCCTTCTTCTGCGACGTCTCCGACGGCTGGCGGCTCGGCAAGCCGCAGCAGCGCGTACAGATCGCACTCGCCGGGATCTTCGTGCAGGCCGTCGCCGCGGGGGGCGCCGGAATCGCCGCGGTCCTCGTCGGCCAGGGCAGCGCCCTGCGCGGCCCGCTCCTGGTGATGGCCCTCGCCATCTACCTGACCTGCTTCATCAACCTCCTGCCGCTGGTCAAGCTGGACGGCTACATCGCGCTGATGAGCCACCTCGACATCTCCCACCTGCGGGAGAAGGCCATGACCGACGCGCTGTGCGCCATGTCCCGGGTCCTCTTCGGCGGTACGTACGTCCGCGAGCTGAGCCACAAGCCGTGGTCCGTGCCGTACGGCTTCGCCTGCCTGCTCTTCCCGCTCTACCTGGTCGCCACCGCGCTCACCCTGTGGTCCGGGATGCTCCAACGGCTCGGCGTCACCGGCTCCGTGCTCTTCCTGACCGGCGTCGGCTACCTGGTGTGGCGCCTCGCCAAGGGCTTCTGGAAGCTGTGCACCAGCGCCCGCCTGGCCGGCGCCTCGTACACCCGCATCGTCGCCGTCTGCGTGCTGGTCGCAGCTCTCCTCGGGTTCGCCGCCACCGCGGTCAAGCTGCCCGCGAGCTTCGCCGCCGGATACACGGTCGGCGCCGACGGGAAGAGCGCCCACGTCGTCGTCCCCGAGGGCACCAGCACCTCACTGATCGCCGAGGGCGCCGACGTCCAACTGCGCCGCAACGGGCTGCTTTCCCGCCCGCCGGTCGGCACAGGCCACCTCACCTCGTCGCGGTCCACCGCGCGGAACGCGCCGCTGTCCGCGCTGATCCCGGTCTCCGGCGGCTCCGACCTGCTGCCGGTGCGCGCCTACCCGCTCGCCCTGGACGCCGTACCCGCCGAGCGTTCCGGAGTCGCCGAGGTGAAGGCAGGCACCCACCCGCTGTGGAAGTGGCTCGCGGTCACCTACCTGAGCCCGCTGCTGTCGAACTAGCTTCCCGCACACACGACTTCACGCACATCCACCCGTCACTGGAGAGTCTGAGAGACCGTCATGAGCCTGCGACACATCGCCTACTGCCCGCCCGGAACCGTCTACTTCGACAAGCCCACCTCGGGCCCGGCCTCCGGCGAGGACTACCCCCTCGCAGGCGCCGAGCTGCCCGCCGGATGGACCCGCACCGCCCTCGGCGAGTGGACCTGCATCGGGCCGCCGGAGCCCGAGATCCCGCTCCAGGGCTGGAAGGTGCACGTCTCGGCGACGCTCGACTCGGCCGACGAGGTCCTCGACATCGTCCGCGACTACTGCTTCGCGCACCCGATGATGTTCAAGTTCCTCACCAGCCCGACGATGCTGATGCTGCGCAACAGCAAGTACGGCGACCGGGGCAGCAGCGGCAAGTTCATCACCATGTACCCCCGCGACGACGAGCACCTCGCCGTCGTCCTGCGCGAGCTGGGCGCCCTGCTCGAAGGCCGCGAGGGCCCGTACATCCTCAGCGACCTGCGCTGGAAGGAGGGCCCGCTCTACGTCCGTTACGGAGGTTTCGCGGCCCGCCTGTCGCGCCAGCCCAGCGGCGAGACGGTGCACTGCATCGAGGACCCCGAAGGCCGCCTGGTCCCGGACGTCCGCGGCCCCTCCTTCAAGCCGCCGGCCTGGGTGGAGCTGCCGCCCGTCGTCGCCGAAGCGCTCGCCGAGCGCAACAGCGGCGGCGGCCTCGGCGCCTTCCCCTTCAAGATCACCCAGGCGCTGCACTTCTCCAACGGCGGCGGCGTCTACCGCGCCGTCGACACCCGCGACCAGGCCGAGGTCCTGGTCAAGGAGGGCCGCCCGCACGCCGGACTCGACCAGTCCGGCGACGACGCCGTCACCCGCCTCCAGCGCGAACACGACGCGATGATCGCCCTCGAAGGGCTCGCCGCCTTCCCGAAGGTCCTCGACTACCGCAAGGGCAGCCAGCACTGGTTCCTCACCCGCGAGTACGTCGACGGCAAGCAGCTCGGCGGCGAGATGGTCCGCCTCAACCCGGTCGTGCACTCGGCGACCGACCAGTCCGAGACCCTCGACGCCGCCGCGTACACCGCCTGGGCGCTCGACGTCCTCGACCGCATCGAGGCCGCCGTCGCCACCATGCACGAGCGCGGCCTCGTCTTCGGCGACCTGCACCCCAACAACGTCCTGATCCGCCCCGACGGCACCGTCGCCTTCATCGACCTGGAGACCACCCGCCCCGTCGACGGCCACAGCGGCCAGGCGATGGGCGCCCCCGGCTACTGCGCCCCGGCCGGCACCACCGGCACCGCCGTCGACCGCTACGCGCTGGGCTGCCTGCGGCTCAGCGTCTTCCTGCCCCTCACCACCCTCATGCCGTGGGACCCGTCCAAGGCGGAGCACCTGATCGAGCTGGTCCAGGAGCGCTTCCCGGTCCCGGCCGACTTCGCATCGCGGGTCCGCGACGAACTCGGCCTGAGCGACGCGGAACCGGCGCGGCGCACCTGGCCCAAGCCGTCCGTCCCCGCCGACGACTCCCTCGCCGACCACGACGAGCTGGCCTCGCTCGCCACCCGCGTCGCCGAAGGCATCCTCGCCACCGCGACCCCCGAGCGCGAGGACCGCCTCTACCCGGGCGACATCGAGCAGTTCTCCCACCCGGGCGGCGGCCTGTCCGTCGCCCACGGCGCGGCGGGCGTCCTGTGGGCACTGCACCGCGCGGGCGCAGAGGTCCCGTCCGCACACGTCGACTGGCTCGTCTCGGCCGCCCGTACGGTCGACCAGCCGCGCCCCGGCCTGTACGACGGCCTGTCCGGCATCGCCTGCGTCCTGCACGCGCTGGGCCGCACCGACGAGGCCGCCGAGCTCATCGACCGGGCCGTCGCCCTGCCCCGCGACGAGGCGGGCGACAGCCTCAACTCCGGTACGGCGGGCCTCGGCCTGGCCCTCCTGGCGCTGGGCCGCACCGCCGAGGCGGGCGTCCTGGCCGGGTCCCTCGCCCAGCGCATCCAGCTCGGCGCGGCCGACGTGCCCAGCGGCGCCGAGCCCGCCGAACGCAAGGACAAGCGCCACCTGCCCGGCCTGCTCTACGGCGGCGCGGGCCAGGCGCTCTTCCTGCTGCGCATGCACGCGGCGGCCGACTCCCACACCGACTCGCTGGTGGACGCCGCGGCCGAGATGCTCCGTCACGACCTCGTGGAGTCCGGCCGGCTGCCCGGCGGCCCCGAGGTCCTGGAGCAGGCCCCGTGGCGCGGACCGCACGTCGCGTGCGGCAGCGCGGGCCAGATCATCGCCCTGCACGAGCTGCTGACGTACCGCCGGGACCCGGAACTGGCCGCGGTGTACGACGCGATGCGCGCCGACCTGGCGACCGACTACCACCCCGGCATCGGCCTGTTCACCGGCCGCGCGGGCGCCATGGCGGCCCTGCTGCACGCGTACGACGACAGCGGGTCGGCCCGCGACACCCTGCGCGCCCAGCTCGCCGGGATCGGCTGGCACGCGGTCCCGCACGACGGGCGGCTCGCCTTCCTCGGCGAGCACGCGCTGCGGCTCTCCTCCGACCTGGCGACGGGCTCGGCGGGCGTCCTGGCGGTGCTGGCCGCACTGGGCGGGGCGGGCGGGCCCGCCCTGCCGTTCCTGGACCCGGCGGCCGTGCCGGCCCTCGCGTCCGCCCGCTGATCCACCCGCCGCCACCCCTGCGCAGGAGCAATCCCATGAGCACCACCCCCGCCGCCCGCCGCCCGTACGAGGTACGGATCGAGGCCACCGACCAGGCACCGGCGGGGGCCGCCCCGGAGACCGCGGCGGTCCGTCTGATCGTCCAGCTCCCGGCGGGCTGGACGGCGGAACTGCGGCACTGCCAGGACCTGCGCGCCACCCTCTCCGTCACCGGGGCGGACAGCGCACAGGACCTGGCGGAGGTGCTGGACGGCCTGCTGGGGGCGGGTGCGCTGCGCGGGTGGGTGCGGGTCTGAGACAGGGAAGGGGCCGCTGCCGTACGAAGTCCCGTACGGC
>NZ_JBSGZD010000162.1:0-17552 GCF_053610825.1 Streptomyces sp. NPDC054863
CCGTGGGTGCGGGTCGGTCAGTGGGTGCGGGTCGATCAGTGGGTGCGGGTCGGGTCAGTGGTTGCGGGGGAAGCCGAGGTCGACGCCGGAGGGAGCGTCGGCCGGGTCCGGCCAGCGGGTCGTGGTGACCTTGCCGCGGGTGTAGAAGTGGATGCCGTCGTTGCCGTAGATGTGGTGGTCGCCGAAGAGGCTGTCCTTCCAGCCGCCGAAGGAGTGGTAGCCCACCGGCACCGGGATCGGCACGTTGACGCCGACCATGCCGGCCTCGATCTCCAGCTGGAAGCGGCGGGCCGCGCCGCCGTCGCGGGTGAAGATCGCGGTGCCGTTGCCGAACGGCGAGGCGTTCATGAGGGCGACGCCCTCTTCGTAGGTGTCGACGCGCAGGACGCACAGCACCGGGCCGAAGATCTCGTCGCGGTAGGCGTCGGAGTCGGTCGGGACGTGGTCGAGGAGCGAGAGACCGATCCAGTGGCCGTTCTCGAAGCCCTCGACCGTGTACCCCGTGCCGTCGAGGACGACCTTCGAGCCCTGGGCGGCGGCGCCCGTGACGTACGAGGCGACCTTGTCGCGGTGGGCGGCGGTGATCAGCGGGCCCATCTCGGACGCCGGGTCGTTGCCCGGGCCGATCTTGATCTTCTCGGCGCGCTCGACGATCTTCGCGACGAGCTCGTCTCCGATGGCGCCGACGGCCACGACGGCCGAGATCGCCATGCAGCGCTCACCGGCCGAGCCGTAGGCGGCGGAGACGGCCGCGTCCGCGGCGGCGTCCAGGTCGGCGTCCGGGAGGACCAGCATGTGGTTCTTGGCGCCGCCGAGGGCCTGTACGCGCTTGCCGTTGGCGGACGCGGTGGTGTGGATGTGGCGGGCGATCGGGGTCGAGCCGACGAAGGAGATCGCGGCGACGTCCGGGTGCTCCAGGAGGCGGTCGACGGCGACCTTGTCACCGTGCAGGACGTTCAGCACGCCGTCCGGCAGACCGGCCTCGGTGGCGAGCTGCGCGAGGCGCAGGGACGCCGAGGGGTCCTTCTCCGACGGCTTGAGCACGAAGGTGTTGCCGCACGCGACGGCGAGCGGGAACATCCACATCGGCACCATGGCCGGGAAGTTGAACGGCGTGATGCCGGCCACGACGCCGAGCGACTGGCGGATCGAGGAGACGTCCACGCGGGTGGCGACCTCGGTGGACAGCTCGCCCTTGAGCTGGGTGGTGATGCCGCACGCCAGCTCGACGATCTCCAGACCGCGGGCCACCTCGCCCAGCGCGTCCGAGTGCACCTTGCCGTGCTCGGCGGTGATCAGGGCGGCGATCTCGTCGCGGTGCGCGTCGAGCAGGGCGCGGTAGCGGAAGAGGATCGCGGTACGGGCGGAGAGGGACGAGGTGCCCCACTTCGCGTACGCGGCCTTGGCGGACGCGACGGCGGCGTCCACCTCCTCGACGGAGGCGAGGGCGACACGGGTGTCGGCGGCACCGGTGGCCGGGTCGGTGACCGGGCCCCAGTTGCCCGACGCACCCTCGACGGTCTTGCCACCGATCCAGTGGTTGACGGTCTTCATGAACTGCACTCCTTCAAAGGTGGTGGCGTCGGGCTGCGACGTGCCGGTCGTACTCTTCGCGTGCCCGGGCCGCCGACGGGCGGGTCGCGGTCTCGGCCACGGGAACATCCCACCACGCGTCGCCAGGCGGCGGGCCCGACACTGTGTCGCCCGTTTCGGTCTCGACGTAGACACATGTGGGAACGGTGCTCGCCCGCGCATCTTTGAGGGCTTCCCGCAGGTCACCGATGGTGCGGGCGCGCAGAGTGCGCATCCCGAGGGACGCGGCGTTGGCGGCGAGGTCGAGGGGCAGTGGCTCTCCCGTGTACGTCCCGTCTCCGGCGCGGAAGCGGTAGTCGGTGCCGAAGCGCTCGCCGCCGACGGCCTCGGAGAGACCGCCGATGGAGGCATACCCGCGGTTGTCCAGGATCACCACCTTGATCGGCAGACGCTCCTGTACGGCGGTGACGATTTCGGTCGGGTTCATGAGGTACGTACCGTCACCGACGAGCGCCCAGACGGGCCGGCCGGGGGCCGCGAGCTGGACGCCGACGGCGGCGGGGATCTCGTAACCCATGCAGGAATAGCCGTACTCGACGTGGTACTGGTCCTGGTGACCCGGGGCGGAGCGGGTGCGCCACAGCCTGTGGAGGTCGCCGGGGAGCGACCCCGCCGCGTTGATCAGGATGTCCTCGTGGGTGACCAATGTGTCGAGTACGCCGAGGACTTGGGCCTGGGTGGGGACGGCCTTGTCGTCGGGGGCGGCGTACACGGCGCTCACGTACTCCTCCCAACTCTCCTTCGCGGCGCGGTACTCGGCTTCGTACGCACCGTGGACGCGGAAGCCGTGGCGGAGGTCGTGGGCCAGGTTCGCGAGGGCCGCCCGGGCGTCGCCGATCAGCGTGAGTCCGCCCATCTTGTGGGCGTCGAAGCCGGTGATGTTGATGTTGAGGAACCGGACGTCCGGATTCTGGAAGAGGGTTCCGGAGGCGGTGGTGAAGTCGGTCCAGCGGGTGCCGACGCCGATCACGAGGTCGGCGGTACGGGCCAGGTGGTTGGCGGTGGCGGTGCCGGTGTGGCCGATGCCGCCGACGTCGGCGGGGTGGTCGTACGGGAGGGAGCCCTTGCCCGCCTGGGTGGAGGCGACGGGGATGCCGGTGAGGTCGGCGAGGCGGCCGAGGGCGCTCTGGGCGCCGCTGTGGCGGACGCCGCCGCCCGCGACGAGGAGCGGGCGGCGGGCGGAGCGCATCGCCTCCTGCGCGTCGGACAGGTCGCGCTGGTCGGGCTCCGGGGCCCGGACCCGCCAGACGCGGTCGGCGAAGAAGTCTTCCGGCCAGTCGTAGGCCTGGGTCTGTACGTCCTGCGGCAGGCAGAGGGTGACCGCCCCGGTCCCGGCGGGATCGGCGAGGACCCGCATCGCGGCGAGGGCGGCGGGGATCAGGGCCTCGGGGCGGGTGATGCGGTCGAAGTACTTCGACACCGGGCGCAGACAGTCGTTGACGGAGACGTCCCCTGCGTAGGGGACTTCGAGCTGCTGGAGGACGGGGTCGGCGGGACGGGCGGCGAAGGTGTCGCCCGGCAGGAGGAGGACGGGGAGATGGTTGATGGTGGCGAGGGCGGCGCCGGTGACGAGGTTGGTGGCGCCGGGGCCGATGGAGGTGGTGACGGCGTGCGCGGAGAGGCGGCCCTGCCGGCGGGCGTAGGCGGTGGCGGCGTGCACCATGGCCTGCTCGTTGCGGCCCTGGAGGAAGGGCATGCCGTCGGGGCCCGCCCCGGCCTCCAGGAGCGCCTGGCCGAGCCCTGCGACGTTGCCGTGGCCGAAGATGCCCCAGGTGGCGGTGATGAGGCGGTGACGGACGCCGTGGTGCTCGGTGTGCTGGTGGGTGAGGAAGGCGAGGAGGGCTTGGGCGGTGGTGAGGTGACGGGTGGGGGCTGGCATGGGGCCTCCTCCATGAGGACGGGGGGACTCGCGAGGCGGGGGTGGCAGCAAGGGTGCGCGGTCGCGGAGTGGGTGCGCTCCGCCTGGGGGGCCGCCCCCTTGCCCACCCGTCCCGCCGCCCCCCCGGGGGGCGGCCCCGCTGCCCAAGAGGGCTGGGGCTGGCTAGGTCCCGTACCCCTCCCCCTCCCTGAAGCTGATGTTCCACTCGCGGGTGGGGCCCGGGCCCGCCATCACGTTCAGGTAGTACATGGCGTGGTCGGGCGGGGCGATCGACGGCCCGTGCCAGCCGTTCGGGACCAGGACCGTGTCGCCGCTGCGGACCTCGGCGAGGAGGTCGGCCCCGCCCGGGCGGGACGGCGCGATCCGCTGGTAGCCGGCCGCGCCGGGCCCGCCGTCGAACTCGTAGTGGTAGATCTCCTCCAGCACCGACTCCCGCCCCGAGATCCCCTCGTCGTGCTTGTGCGCCGGGTACGACGACCAGTGCCCGGCGGGAGTGATCACCTCGACCGCGATCAGCCGGTCGCACTCGAAGACGTCCGCCGCCGCGAAGTTCCGCACCTCGCGGCCCGCGATGCCGCTCCCCCGCCGCTCCACCGGAACCTCCGGCGCGGGACCGTGACGAGCGGGGAGTCGTCGCTCGCACCTCGCTCCTGCCAGGGCGAAGCGGCCCCCCGCACCGGAGGCGATCTGGGCGTGGGCGTCGCGCGGAAGGTATGCGAAGTCGGTGACAGAACCGAACACGCCTTCCCTGCCCCGGAGTTCAATGATCTCTCCGTCGACGAGGACGCTACAGGCCCCGGCGAGCGGCAGCACGATCCATTCGGATTCTCCGGTGGGAAGGTGGTGCGAGGCACCGGGCCGCAGTTCCAGGACGCGCAGTGTCGTGTACTCCCATCCGGCCCGCTCGGGCCCGATGTCGAGCGTGTACGGGCCGCGGGCCTCGCTGCCCGCCGCCGCGAAGAGGTGGTGATCCGTCATTGTGGGCCGCCCGTCGCCAGAAGGAGGAGTTGGTCGATCTCCGCCGCGTACGGCATCGCGGACGAGCACTCCAGGCGGGTCGCCACCAGTGCCCCCGCCGCGTTCGCCCAGCGGATCGTACGGTCCAGGGGCCAGCCGGAGAGGAGGCCGTGGCAGAGTGCCCCGCCGAACGCGTCGCCCGCGCCGAGCCCGTTGAGCACCTCCACCTCAAGAGGCGGAACCCGTACGGAGGTTCCGTCGCGGTGGACGGCGAGGACGCCCTCGGGTCCCTGCTTGACGACCGCGAGCTCGGCGCCCGCCGCCAGCAGCTCCTTCGCCGCGGCGTGCGGTGCGCGCGTACCGGTCGCGATCTCGCACTCGTCGATGTTGCCGACGGCGACCGTGGCGCGGCGCAGGGCCTGTGCGTAGTACGGGCGCGGGTCCTGGCCCGTCCAGAAGGCCGGGCGCCAGTCCAGGTCGAGGACGGTGTGCGCGGCGCCCGCACCCTCCCCTGCGCCCGCACCCGCGCCGCGCGCCTCCAGGGCGGCCAGCGTCGCGTCCCTGCTGGGCTGCGCGCACAGCCCCGTACCGGTCGCCCAGAAGACGCGCGCGGAGCGCACCGCGTCCAGGTCCAGCTCCTCCGGGCGCATCTCCAGATCGGGCGCCTTGGGCTGCCGGTAGAAGTAGAGCGGGAAGTCGTCCGGCGGGAAGACCTCGCAGAAGGTGACGGGCGTGGGGTACGCGGCGACCTCCGTCACCCAGCGCACGTCGACGCCGAAGGTCCCCAGCTCCCGCCGCAGATATGCCCCGAAGGGGTCCGCCCCGGTCCGCGAGACGAGCGCGACCCGCCGCTCCAGCCGCGCCGCGGCGACCGCCACGTTCGCCGCCGATCCGCCGAGGAACCTGCCGAACGTCTCCACCCGGTCCAGCGGCACCCCCGCCCGGAGCGGGTAGAGGTCCACGCCGAGGCGGCCCATCGCGATCAGGTCGTAGGGGGTGCTCCGGTACGGGTCGCTCATGAATCCCCCTCGTCGGCGGACTGCGGTTTTCAGGTCTAGCCTCGCGTTCGGAAAACTGTCAAGGTTCCCCCATGACCGGCGAGGGAGAGCTGACGCGCATCAGGATCGGTACCGCCCCTGACTCGTGGGGGGTGTGGTTCGACGACCGGCCCCACCAGGTGCCCTGGCGCCGGTTCCTGGACGAGGTCGTCGAGGCCGGTTACGAGTGGATCGAGCTGGGTCCGTACGGCTACCTGCCGCGCGACGCCGGCGAGCTCCACCGGGAGCTGGGCGCGCGCCGCCTCCAGGTGTCCGCGGGGACGGTGTTCACCGCGCTGCACCGGGACGCCGCCTCCGCCTGGCACACCACCTGGGACCAGGTCTCGGCGGTGGCCCGGCAGGCGCAGGCCGTGGGCGCCCAGTACCTCGTGATGATCCCGGCCTTCTGGCGGGACGACGAGACCGGTCTCGGCCTTGAGGACGACACCCTCACCCCCGCCCAGTGGCGCCTGCTCGCCGCGCGGACGGAGCGGCTGTCGCGGCAGGTGCGCGAGGAGTTCGGGCTGACGGCCGTCGTCCATCCGCACGCGGACACGCACATCGCCACCGAGGAGCACGTGGTCCGCCTCCTCGACTCGACCGACTCCGGCCTGGTCTCGCTGTGCCTGGACACCGGGCACTACGCCTACTGCGGCGGCGACAGCGTCAAACTCATCGAGACGTACGGGGAACGGATCGGCTATCTGCACCTCAAGCAGGTGGATCCGGCGGTGCTGGCCCGGGTGGACGAGCAGCAACTGCCCTTCGGGCGCGCCGTGGCAGAGGGCGTGATGTGCGAACCGCCGGACGGGGTGCCCGCGCTGGAGCCCGTGCTGCAGGCCGCGCAGGCCCTCGGTGCGGAGCGCGGGACGGGCCTGTTCGCGATCGTGGAGCAGGACATGTACCCGTGCCCGCCGGACAAGCCGCTGCCGATCGCCCGGCGGACGCGGGCCTTCCTGCGGTCCTGCGGGGCGTGACGGAGCCGAAGGCCGCCCGGACCCCGGCAACCTCCCCTGACCCCGGAGCCCCGGGGCCCGCCCTGCGGGCTCCGTCCGGGTGAACCGCGCCCGTTCCCCCGCCCGTACGGACACCGCTGGGCAGGCTTCTCGTACGGAGGGCCGGGAACGAACGGCCCGTTCGGACGCGCAGTCCACCAGGCAGCCCACCCAGGGAGAACCGCCCATGCCGTACCCGCGCCTCGTCGTCACCGCCGCCACCGCCGCCCTGCTCACCACCGGCCTGCTGTCGGTACCCGCCACCGGGGCCGACAGTCCCCGGCCCACCGTCGCACCGGCCCCCACTCCACCCCCCGCACCGGCCCTCGCTCCAGCCCCCGCACCGGCCCTCCGTCCGGTTCTCGCGCCCAAGAGGGTCTACCTCCACGGCCGCCACGTCAATCTCCGCGAGTTCCCCCGCACCAGCGCGCACGTCCTCGCCACCAAGTCCCGCATCTGGCTGCTCGACTACTGCCAGACGGACCGGAACACCACCCCGGTCAGGTCCCCGGACGGTACGAAGAACCGCTGGTGGAGCAAAGTGACACTGCCCGCCGGCAGTGACTTCGCCTGGGTGAGCAACGTTTACCTCCGCGGCGGCAAGAAGATCGCCGGTGTGCCGGTGTGCGGCCCCGGAGAGCACTGACACCCGGCACCACCGCCCGGCACCGCCGCCCCGCGCCACCACCCGGCCCCGGTACGCGGCCCTCGTCGCAGGCACACGCATTACACCCAAGTGCGGGCCCGGCCAAGCACATCGGCCCGGCCCGCCCTGTGTGTCCCGCTCATACCCTGCACCACTTACGTCACAGAGGTTCCCTTTCCGTCACGCATGTCCCCATTACGCGGGCCTTCCGTCACAGGGACACCACAGCCCCAACCTCCTCATCACGGAGTGTCGTTCACGGGGCAGAGGCTGAGTGATCGCCAGCGAAATGCCGCAGCTCCCCCGACGGCCCCCCGGCCGTGGCTGCGGCTTTCGCAGGGAGGTGCACCGATGACGGACCGCAAGCTCTGGTCGTACAAAGAGATCGCCGCGCACATCCAGGTACAGACGGACACCGTGCGCTCGTACCGCAAGCACGGTCTGCTGCCCCCGCCCGACCACGTGGAGAGCGGCAAGCCCTACTGGTACGCGGACACCATCCGCAACTGGGTGGCCCGCCGCCCCGGCAACAGAGGGCGCCGCGACTGACGGCCCCGAGGGGCAGTCCCCTCCCGCAGGGCCCCGCGCCCGGCCGTTCCGGCCGACGGTGCGGGGCGGGCGCCAGGGACAGGCCCTGCACGCCAGGTACTGCACGCCAGGTACTGCGGCCAGCCGCCCGTACCCGGGAATCTCGCTTGCGGACCCTCCCGTACGGCACGGAGGATCACCGGATGAACGCACCGCCACAGCCACGCGCCGACTTCTCCGTCAAGCCCACCCTGACCGGTGAACGCGTCCTGCTGCGTCCCTTCACCGAGGAGGACGTCCCGGCGATGCTGGCGGCGGTCCGGGATCCGGAGGTGAACAAGTTCACCGGCAGCGGCGACGGCGACATCGACGAGGCCGCCACCCGTACCTGGTACCGGACCCGCGACGGCCACGACGACCGTCTGGACCTGGCCGTCGTCGACCTGGCCACCGGGAAGTGCGTGGGCGAGGTCGTCCTCAACGCATGGGACCCGGCCAACCGGAGCTGCAACTTCCGCACGCTGCTGGGGCCCGAGGGCCGCGACCGGGGGCTCGGCACCGAGGCCTGCCGCCTCGTCGTCACGTACGGATTCGAGGCCCTCGGCCTGCACCGCATCTCGCTCGGCGTCTTCGACTTCAACCCGCGCGCCCGCCGGGCGTACGAGAAGGTCGGCTTCGTCGTCGAGGGCCGTGCGCGCGAGGCCCTGTGGCACGACGGCGAGTGGATCGACGACCTGTACATGTCGATCCTGGCCCCGGAGTGGGCGGCCCACAGAGGCACGCCCGCCGCCGCCTCATAGAGGCCGTCACCACGCAAGGGGCCGCCGCCTCATAGAGGCCGTCACCACGACTCCGCCTCCACCCTCCCCTTCCGCGGCTTGTCGTCCCCCGTCCCCGCCCGGCACTTGAGCGCCAGCAGCGGGAAGACCAGCACCGACACCATTCCGGCCCCGACCAGTGCCGCCGCCTCGCTCGCCGCCAGGACCTTGTCGTCGAGTCCGATGGTGGTGATCGCCACGATGAGCGGGAGGGCGGTGGAGCTGAAGAGCATCAGTGCCGTACGGTCCCGTGCCCCGAGGTCGGGCGGGGCGAGGAGCCGTACCGGCAGGCCCCGTACGACGACGAACAGGGCGAGGAAGACCGGCAGCAGGAGCAGCGCCCGGCCGCCGTCGAGCAGCGAGCGCAGGTCGAACTCGATGCCGGTGACCACGAAGAACACCGGCACCAGGAAGCCGAAGCCCATCGCCTCCACCTTGGCGAGGATCTCGCCGCTGCTGCCGGGGGCGGCCCCGTTGAGGACGAGGCGGGTGATGAGCCCGGCGGCGAACGCGCCGAGCAGCACGTCCAGACCCAGGACCTGCGAGGCGCCCAGCATCAGCGCGAGCAGCAGCACGACGAAGCGCACCGCGAACTGACCGCTGCTGTGCAGGGTCTTGGCGATGACCGACGAGAACCACGGCGGCTTGGGGCGCATCGCCCAGTACACCGCCGCCGCCGTCAGCGCCGCGAAGGTCGCGAGCAACGCCGTGGACTGCCAGGCGCTGCGCCCGCTGAGCAGCAGCGCCATCGCGACGATCGGCCCGAATTCGCCGACCGAGCCGAATGCCATCATCACCTGTCCGAAACGCCCCCCGAGGTCCCCCGAGTCCCGCAGCACCGGCAGCACGGCGCCCAGTGCGGTGCTGGTCAGCGCCGTGCCGATGAAGACGCCCTTGCTGAAGCCGCCGTCGTCACCGAGGTTCGCGAGCAGAGTGCCGAGCCCCAGGCCGAGGGCGAGGGCGATCAGCCAGGCGGCGGCGGACCGTTTCAGCGTGCTGCCGCGGACCTTGCCGAACTCGATCTCGTACCCGGCGAGAAAGATCAGCATCGCGAGGCCGAGCTGCGACAGGGCGTCGATCACCGCGTCGCGCTGCGCCCAGCCGAGGACGTCGGGGCCGATCAGAATGCCGAGCAGAATCTCGAAGATGACGAGCGGAACGGGCAGCCAGCGGCCGATTCCGTACGCCAACAGGGGCGCGAGCACCGCGATGGCCATGATGAGAATGAGCGTCCCCGAATGTGACATAAGGGTCATCTATCCCAGATGTGACACGACCGAGAAGCGGCGCGGCCGGATGCCGCTGGATTTGATACCCCCTAGGGGTATAGTCTCGTCCCATCAGGCACCAGCCGCCATTCCCTCGAAGGAGCACCCCCATGACCGCCGAGACCCAGACCCCCGACGCCGCCCAGACCTCCGGTTCCTGCTGCTCGCCGTCCGGCTCCTGCGGCTCCACCGGTGCGGCCGACGTCCAGGTGGGCGGCGTCACCACCGTGTACGAGGTGAAGGGCATGACCTGCGGCCACTGCGAGGGCGCGGTCTCCGGCGAGATCTCGGAGCTCGCGGGCGTCGAGTCGGTCCAGGCCGTCGCCTCGACCGGGCAGGTCACCGTCGTGTCGGCCGCCCCGCTGGACGAGGAGGCCGTACGGGCCGCCGTCGACGAGGCCGGTTACGAGCTGGTCGGCACCGTCTGACCGCTCGCCCCACCGCATTCGGGCCGTATCCGCCAGGTTGTTCATACTGGGGCGGATACGGCCCGGCACGTTTCCTGGAGCCCCACGAATGAACAGCGCCACCTCCGAGACACCCCCAGCCCCCGAGTCCCCCCTCGGCCACCACGTCGAGCTGACCATCGGCGGGATGACCTGCGCCTCGTGCGCGGCCCGCATCGAGAAGAAGCTCAACCGGATGGAGGGCGTGGCCGCCTCCGTCAACTACGCGACGGAGAAGGCCCGGATCGCGTACGACGAGGGGACGGTGAGCGTCCCCGACCTGATCGCGACCGTGGTGAAGACGGGGTACACGGCGGAGGAACCCGTCGCACACACCCCCGCCGACGACGCGGAAGCACCCTCCGAAGGCACCGAAGCACCCGCCGACCTCGAACTGGCCGCCCTCCGGCAGCGCCTGCTCGTCTCCGCCGTGCTCGCCGCCCCCGTGATCCTGCTGTCCATGGCCCCGGCCCTCCAGTTCGACAACTGGCAGTGGCTGTCGCTGACGCTGGCCGCCCCGGTCGTCGTCTGGGGCGCGCTGCCCTTCCACCGGGCCGCCTGGACCAACCTCCGGCACGGCGCCGCGACCATGGACACCCTCGTCTCGGTCGGCACGCTCGCCGCCTTCGGGTGGTCGCTGTGGGCGCTGTTCTTCGGGGACGCAGGGCTCCCCGGCATGCGGCACGGCTTCGACCTGACGGCGGGCCGGGCCGACGGCGCCTCCACCGTCTATCTCGAAGTCGCCGCCGGGGTCACCGTCTTCATCCTGCTCGGCCGCTGGCTGGAGGCCCGCTCCAAGCGGAAGGCGGGCGCCGCGCTGCGGGCGCTGATGGAGCTGGGTGCCGCCGACGTCACCGTACTGCGGGGCGGCCTGGAGGTGCGGATTCCGGTACACCGGCTGGCCGCCGGGGACCGTTTCGTCGTACGCCCCGGGGAGAAGGTCGCCACCGACGGCACGGTCGTCGAGGGCAGCTCGGCACTCGACGCGTCGATGCTGACCGGCGAATCGGTGCCGGTGGACGTGGGGCCCGGCGACCGGGTCACCGGCGCGACCGTGAACGCGGGCGGCCGGATCGTCGTCGAGGCCACCCGGGTCGGCGCCGACACCCAGCTCGCCCGGATGGCCCGGCTGGTGGAGGAGGCGCAGCACGGCAAGGCCCAGGTGCAGCGTCTCGCCGACCGGATCTCCGCCGTGTTCGTCCCCGTGGTGCTGCTGATCGCGCTGGGCACGCTGGTGACCTGGCTGCTCGTGACCGACGATCCGACCGCCGCCTTCACGGCCGCCGTCGCGGTGCTGATCATCGCCTGCCCGTGCGCGCTGGGCCTGGCCACGCCGACCGCGCTGATGGTCGGCACGGGGCGGGGCGCGCAGCTCGGCATCCTGATCAAGGGCCCCGAGGTGCTGGAGTCGACGCGCCGCGTGGACACCGTCGTGCTCGACAAGACGGGGACGGTGACGACGGGCCGGATGGAGCTGAAGGACGTGCTGCCCGCCGCCGGGGTCGACCGCGCAGAACTGCTGCGGCTGGCCGGGGCCCTGGAGCACGCGTCGGAGCACCCGATCGCGCGGGCGGTGGCGGCGGGCGCGGGCCGCGACCTCCCGCCCGTCACCGACTTCACCAACCTCCCCGGCCTCGGCGTCGAGGGCGTGACCGAGGGCCGCAAGGTGCTGGTGGGGCGGGAGAAGCTGCTCACGGGGCGGGGTTACGAGCTGCCGCCCGCGCTCGCCGGGGCGAAGGCCGCCGCCGAGGCTTCGGGGCGTACCGCCGTCGTGGTCGCCTGGGACGGCGAGGCGCGCGGCGTGCTGACGGTGGCCGACACGGTGAAGGACACCAGCGCGGAGGCGGTCGCCCGGCTGCGCGCGCTCGGCCTCGTACCGGTGCTGCTGACCGGGGACAACCGGGCGGTCGCGGACGCGGTGGCCGCCGAGGTCGGCATCGGTGCCGGCGAGGTGTACGCGGAGGTCCTGCCCGAGGAGAAGGCCGACGTGGTCCGCCGACTCCAGGCGCAGGGCCGCACGGTCGCGATGGTCGGCGACGGCGTGAACGACGCGGCGGCGCTCGCCACCGCCGACCTGGGCCTGGCGATGGGCACCGGCACGGACGCGGCGATCGAGGCGGGCGACCTGACGCTGGTCCGCGGTGATCTCCGGGTGGCGGCGGACGCGATCCGGCTGTCCCGCCGGACCCTCGCCACCATCAAGGGGAACCTCTTCTGGGCCTTCGGCTACAACGTCGCGGCGCTGCCGCTGGCCGCTGCCGGGCTGCTCAACCCGATGATCGCCGGTTTTGCCATGGCTTTCTCATCCGTCTTCGTAGTGACAAACAGCCTCCGGCTACGTACCTTCACATGACGTACACGAACACATGACATACGCGAAGTGACGTAGATCACTGTGTTTGAGGGGTAACCATTGGCCGGGGTCGCGAGTCTAAGGAGCGATGCCAAGAACGTCTTGGGGGACGTTCGACGCGGGATGTCTTGGGGGACGTCCCCGGCAAGCGTTGGCCGGGACACGTATACCGGGGAGCTTTGAGCGGCCCTCCCGTCCGTACGTGTCCTGGCGGACCGCGCAGGACCCGGGATTCAGGCCCCGGGAGCAGTACCGGCAGTGCAGCAGTGAAGGCAGTACGGCAGGACCGGGATTCAGGCCCCGGAGCAGTGACCCCGGCGGTACCGCTGGACAGCAGTACCGCAGTACGTGAGGCACACAGACCTCTGGCGGCGAAAGCCGACAGACGCCCGGTTGGGATCCCGTGGGGGGAATCCGATCCGGGGAACAGGAAAGCGCCCCGTATCGTCGACCCGTGGGGGGATCGGCGGCGGGGCGCTTTTCTGCGTGCTGAGGACCTGTCGGTCAGCGCTCGTCGACCGGTACGAAGTCGCGAAGGACCTCGCCCGTGTAGATCTGGCGCGGGCGGCCGATGCGCGAACCCGGCTCCTTGATCATCTCGTGCCACTGGGCGATCCAGCCGGGCAGCCGGCCGATCGCGAAGAGCACGGTGAACATGTCCGTCGGGAAGCCCATCGCGCGGTAGATCAGACCCGTGTAGAAGTCCACGTTCGGGTAGAGGTTGCGCGAGACGAAGTAGTCGTCGGAGAGCGCGTGCTCCTCCAGCTTCAGCGCGATGTCCAGCAGCTCGTCGGACTTGCCGAGGGCCGAGAGGACGTCGTGCGCGGCAGCCTTGATGATCTTGGCGCGCGGGTCGAAGGACTTGTACACCCGGTGGCCGAAGCCCATCAGGCGGACGCCGTCCTCCTTGTTCTTCACCTTCTGGATGAAGGCGTCGACGTCGCCGCCGTCGGCCTGGATCGCTTCGAGCATCTCCAGGACGGACGCGTTGGCGCCACCGTGCAGCGGACCCCACAGGGCGCTGATGCCGGCGGAGATCGAGGCGAACATGTTCGCCTGCGAGGAGCCGACCAGACGCACGGTGGAGGTCGAGCAGTTCTGCTCGTGGTCCGCGTGCAGGATCAGCAGCTTCTCCAGCGCGGAGACGACGACCGGGTCCGGCACGTACTCCTGGGCGGGGACCGAGAAGGTCATCCGCAGGAAGTTCTCGACGTAACCCAGGTCGTTGCGCGGGTAGACGAAGGGGTGCCCGATCGACTTCTTGTACGCGTACGCGGCGATCGTCGGCAGCTTGGCGAGCAGCCGGATCGTCGACAGGTGGCGCTGCTGCTCGTCGAATGGGTTGTGGCTGTCCTGGTAGAACGTGGACAGCGCCGAGACGACCGAGGACAGCATGGCCATCGGGTGTGCGTCGCGCGGGAAGCCGTCGAAGAACCGCTTGACGTCTTCGTGCAGCAGCGTGTGCTGGGTGATCTCGTTCCTGAAGGTCGACAGTTCGTCGTCCTTCGGCAGTTCGCCGTTGATCAGCAGGTAGGCCGTCTCCAGGAAACTGCTCTGCTCGGCGAGCTGCTCGATGGGGTACCCGCGGTAGCGCAGGATGCCCTGCTCGCCGTCGAGGTAGGTGATGGCGGATTTATAGGCGGCGGTATTGCCGTATCCGCTATCGAGGGTCACCAGACCGGTCTGGGACCGGAGCTTCCCGATGTCGAAGCCCGTGTCGCCGACGGTGCTGTCGATCACCGGGTAGGTGTACTCGCCATCGCCGTACCGCAGTACTACAGAGTTGTCGCTCTCGCTCACGTCATCCCTCACCGACGTAGTGCCTCTTCTTCGAGGTGCCCTGACTGTCTCTACCATCCCCCACTTGGCTCAGCAGAGTGCACTCGGGGTCGGCCAACAGGCCAGTTCGCGGCACTGAGTGCCGCCAACCTGCTCATACTGCCCCCTTCGCCCCGGTTCCGGAACCCCCGGGTGATGTTTCCCACCGATGGCCCCCGACAGGTTGCCGGGGTGGCGGTACGTACGTACCGCCTGCGAGCCGGTGATCGAGCGCGGTGCACCGCCGACCTGCCGAAACGGTACGGACCGCCTGCCCGATCGCCTTGCGCGAGCCGACCAGGACGACGAGCTTCTTGGCCCGCGTCACGGCCGTGTAGAGCAGGTTCCGCTGGAGCATCATCCAGGCGCCGGTGGTGACCGGAATCACCACCGCCGGATATTCACTCCCCTGTGAGCGGTGGATGGTGACGGCGTACGCGTGCGCCAGCTCGTCGAGCTCGTCGAAGTCGTACGGAATGTCCTCGTCCTCGTCGGTGCGCACGGTCAGCGTCTGCTCGTCGGCGTCGAGGGCGGTGACGACTCCCACCGTCCCGTTGAAGACGCCGTTCTCCCCCTTGTCGTAGTTGTTGCGGATCTGGGTGACCTTGTCGCCGATCCGGAAGGTCCGGCCGCCGAACCGCTTCTCGGGGAGGTCGGGCCTGGCGGGCGTGATGGCCTGCTGCAGCAGCCCGTTCAGATTCCCCGCCCCGGCAGGACCCCGGTGCATGGGCGCCAGCACCTGCACGTCCCGCCTCGGGTCGAGACCGAACTTCTGCGGGATGCGGCGCGCGGCCACGTCCACCGTGAGCCGCCCCGCCTCCTCGGTGTCGTCCTCGACGAAGAGGAAGAAGTCGCTGAGGCCCTGGGTGAGGGGGTGGCTCCCGGAGTTGATCCGGTGCGCGTTGGTCACTACGCCCGACTGCTGGGCCTGCCGGAAGATCTGGGTGAGCCGTACGTGCGGCACGGGGCCGCCCTCGGCGAGCAGGTCCCGCAGCACCTCGCCCGCTCCCACGGACGGCAGCTGGTCCACATCCCCCACGAGCAGCAGATGAGCACCCGGCGCCACCGCCTTCACCAGCTTGTTGGCGAGCAGCAGATCGAGCATCGACGCCTCGTCGACCACGACGAGGTCGGCATCGAGCGGCCGCTCCCTGTCGTACGCGGCATCGCCCCCCGGCTTCAGCTCCAGCAGCCGGTGCACGGTGGAGGCGTCGGCCCCGGTCAGCTCGGACAGCCGCTTCGCCGCGCGCCCGGTCGGCGCGGCCAGCACCACCTTCGCCTTCTTCGCCCGCGCGAGCTCGACCACGGACCGCACGGTGAAGGACTTCCCGCACCCGGGCCCACCCGTCAGCACCGCCACCTTCTCCGTCAGCGCGAGCTTGACGGCGGCCTCCTGCTCGGGCGCCAGGGACGCCCCCGTCCTCCGGGCGAGCCACCCCAGCGCCTTCCCCCACTCCACGTCCCGGAACGAGGGCATCCGGTCCTCGCCCGTCCGCAGCAGCCTCAACACCTGGGCGGAGAGGGAGATTTCGGCCCGGTGGAAGGGAACGAGGTAGACGGCGGTGACCGGCTCCCCGCCCGGCCCCTCAGGACCCGGCACCTTCTCCCGTACGACTCCTTCCGGATCCTCCGCCAGCTCGGCGAGGCACTCGATGACGAGCCCGACATCGACCTGGAGCAGCTTCACCGCATCACTGATCAACTGCTCCTCGGGCAGGAAGCAGTGCCCCTGGTCGGTGGACTGCGACAGTGCGTACTGCAGTCCCGCCTTCACCCGAGCGGGGCTGTCGTGCGGAATGCCGACGGCCTGCGCGATGCGGTCGGCGGTGAGGAAGCCGATGCCCCAGACGTCGGAGGCGAGCCGGTACGGCTCGTTCTTCACGACGGAGATGGAGGCGTCCCCGTACTTCTTGTAGATGCGCACGGCGATGGAGGTGGAGACCCCGACGCTCTGGAGGAAGATCATCACTTCCTTGATCGCCTTCTGCTCCTCCCAGGCGGCGGCGATCATCTTCGTCCGCTTGGGCCCGAGGCCCGGCACCTCGACGAGCCGCTTCGGCTGCTGCTCGATGATGTCGAGGGTGTCCACGCCGAAGTGGGTGGTGATCCGGTCGGCCATCACGGGACCGATCCCCTTGATCAGCCCGGAACCCAGATAGCGCCTGATGCCCTGGATGGTGGCGGGCAGCACCGTCGTGTAGTTGTCCACGGTGAACTGCTTGCCGTACTGCGGATGGGACCCCCAACGCCCCTCCATCCGCAGCGACTCCCCCGGCTGCGCCCCCAACAGCGCGCCGACGACGGTCAGCAGGTCGCCCATGCCGGACCCGCGCCCGGTGTCGACCCGCCCGACGGTGTAGCCGGTGTCCTCGTTGGCGTACGTGATCCGCTCCAGGACCCCTTCGACCACGGCCGGCCCCCCGCCCGGCCCCGTACCCGCCCCTGGCCCCGCCCCTGAGCTGCTCATGGCCCGACGGTACCGCCGAGGTCCGACAGTGCGGGCGGGCTGTGGAAAACGCCGGTGGATCAGTAGCGGTAACGGGCCTTGAGGATCTTCACTTCCTTGTCGTCCGCCCGGTAAACGAGGCGGTGTTCGTCATCGATCCGTCGGGACCAGTAACCCGACAGGTCCCCCTTCAGCGGCTCGGGCTTGCCGATCCCTGCGAAAGGGTCCCGCTGGATCTCACCGATCAGGCGGACGATCCTGCGGGCCATCCTCCGGTCCGCAGAGAGCCAGAAGAGGAAGTCCTCCCAGGCGGCGGGGTCGAAGCTGACGCTCCTCACTCCTCACCCCCGGCCAGCCCCCGGAGCTCTTCCATGTCCCTGGCGACGGTGGACGCGCCCGCGCGGTCGCGGGCCACCGCCTCCATGAGGCGCTGAGCATTTGCGGGGGAACGGAGGAGGTAGACGGTCTCCTGCCAGGAGTCGTAGTCATCGGCGGACATGAGGACCGCATCACCGGCCTTCGAGGTGATGCGGACGGGGTCATGGTCCGTGTTGACGCGCTCGATCAGAGGAAAGAGCGTCGCCCGCGCTTCGCTTGCGCTTATGGACATCGCGTCCACCCATCTCTCTGCCGTACGGGATTCCGGTACATCTACGGTACCGGAATCCCGTACGACCTGCCCACCCCCATGTCCACCGGACGACAAAAGGGACCCGGTCCGTCGACCGGGTCCCTCGGTGTCCCCCTCCGTCTCAGGCCTCCCTGAAT